>NZ_DAMBKZ010000007.1:0-199439 GCF_032066345.1 Brucella sp. | reverse complement strand
CGCAGCAGAGCTGACCAAGACCGGAAGCGGTACCGTCACACTGACCAATGCCAATGGTTATACCGGTGGCACAACGATGAATGCAGGCACGCTGGCTGTTTCCGGCAATGGGACACTGGGTGCTGAAAGTGGCACGACCACCATCAATGGCGGCACGCTGGAACTCGGCGGTACGTCGCAGACGCAGCAGGCACTGGTTCAGTCGTCGGGCACTGTCCAGAACGGCACTGTAAATGTTGACGATTATACGCTTTCAGGCGGCACACTTGCGAGCACTGCGGTGATCAATGCAACGGACGCGATTTCTGTCAGTGCAGGACAAGTTGATGGCGTGCTGAATGGCGCAGCAGAGCTGACCAAGACCGGAAGCGGTACCGTCACACTGACCAATGCCAATAGTTACACCGGTGGCACAACAATCGAGGGTGGAGCACTCGTTGTCGGCAATGGCGCTACCGGTGGATCGATTATTGGTGACGTTGCCAATAATGGTACGCTTGTTCTTAACCGATCGGACAGAGTTGATTTTACGGGTGATATTTCGGGCACTGGCTCCCTTGTCCTTACAGGAGGTGGAGTAACCCAGCTTGGAAACAACAACCAATATGAAGGCAGCACGAACGTTGCCAGCAGTGTTGCTCTGGGAACAGCCTCAAGCTTTGGTAAGGGGAAGATTAGCAATAACGGCCTTGTTGTTTTTGGTCAGCAACAGGCTGGCGAACTGAGCAATGTCCTTGCTGGCGCGGGTTCCTTCGTGAAAGCGGGAGCCGGAGCGCTAACACTTTCTGGCGACGGCGATTTTAACGGCACATTTTATGTCGAAGAGGGAGCCGTGATTGCCAACTCTCAATTAGGTCAAAGTAATTTTGAGATCGGCAACGGTGCAATTTTGGGTGGAACAGGACGAGTTGGCAACCTAACTCTTGAAAATGGTTCTGTGCTTGCTACCGGCCAAAGCATTGGCACTTTGAATGTGACTGGGAACATTCAACAGCAAAGCGGATCTCTCTGGCAGGTCGAGGTTGCACAATCAGGTGTGAATGACAGCCTTATTGCCGGCGGAAGCGCCTCAATTGAGAACGGTTCCGTTCTGAATGTTGAAAACCTGACGGGTGAAAGATATGCACTGGATGCTTCATTCCAGGTGCTTAGTGCACAAAACGGTGTTTCGGGCACATACACGCTAACTGGTGATACTTATATCTCGACATTCTATGGATTGACCGCTGATTATAGCAATCCTAACGCTGTTGTGTTGCGCGTTTCTCAGAGCCGTTCATTTGATCAAATCAGCGGGCTAAATAAAAATCAGAATGCTGTTGCAGGTGCTCTGCAGTTCTTGGATATTAACAATCCACTGTATCAGGCAATCGGTTATTTGACTGACGAGAATGAGGCAAAACGTGCGTTCACACAATTGGGTGGTGAGATACATTCTTCTGGCCAAGCTGTTGCAATAGAAGACAGTCGTTTCGTTCGTGAAGCAGCCTTTGGACGTTTGCGCAGCAGCTTGGGAGGTATTGGAGCGGGAGAAGCGGTTAAAGACGATGGCGTTTCTTGGTGGAGCCATGGTTTCGGCTCGGGCGGACGGTTTGAAAACACAACAAACAATGGTGCGTCTGATCTTGACCGCACCATTGGTGGAGGATTTGCAGGCGTAGACGCCGCGCTTAACAATTCTTGGCGCATAGGCGCACTTGCTGGCTATAGCCATTCAAACTTCAATACACGATGGTTGGATTCAAGTGGCGAGGCGGCTGGCTATCACGTAGGTGTCTATGGCGGCGGTAAAGCCGGCATGCTCGATGTGAAGTTGGGTGCTGCCTATAGCTGGCAGGAGATTGATACCTCACGGTCTATCAGCTTCACAGGCTATACCGATGCGTTGTCCGCCAGTTATCGCAATCATGTCACGCAGGTTTATGGTGAAGTATCGCATCAATTCGATGTCATGGGTGTCGTGGCAGAGCCGTTTGCAAACTTGGCATATGTGCATCTGAATAGCGGAAGCTTTACAGAGGATGGTGGCGCGGCTGCATTGAGGGCTGATAGCAACAATTCCAGTACCGTTTTCTCAACCCTTGGTTTACGTGCGAGTTTCGCAGTGTCTGAGGATGGAGCAACAAAATTCTATGGTTCTGCTGGTTGGCGGCATGCTTATAATGATCTCAACCCTGCCGCTACTACAAGCTTTGTGGCGGGAGGAAATGTATTCTCGACTGGTGGTGTGCCGATTGCACAAGACGTTGGAGTGCTGGAGTTCGGGCTTGATCGGAAACTAAACGATGGTTTGAGCATCGGCGTCTCGTATTCTGGACAGTTTAGCAAGGGGTCCCAGGATAATGGCGCTAAGGCGCGGCTGCAGTGGAAATTCTAAGCTGTAATACATTATAGAGAGAAGCCGGAGAATGCTATTCTCCGGCACTTCTAGAGCGCTTCCGATCTTATTGGGCCAGATCAGCGCTCTAGTCATTTGTTCTTAACGCGCATCACGAAAACAGTTTTACTTTTTCGCGATGCGCTGTCATATACGAGGGGTCGCATGTTCAATCTGATGAAATCTGCCGGGGCAAGTTGCGTCATCGTCTTCGCTATCAGCTTTCCTGCTCTTGCAGCATCTGACGATGCAAATGCCGTAACCCAAACATATGACGACTGGCAGGTTGTTTGTAAGGAAGCGAGCGGAAAACGGCTTTGCGCGGCTGTTCAGCAGGTGGCCGGGCAGATTGAGGGCCAACCTAACACCAAGCAGCGCCTAATCGCCGTAGAAATCATACGTTCAGGAGATTCTGCAACGGGAAGTATGATATTGCCTTTCGGAATTAATGTGAGCAAGGGCGTCTCTTTGGGCCTCGATAAAACTCCAGAAAATGCACCGCGCATCCCATTTAAAACATGCATACCTGCCGGTTGCATCGTACCTCTTGAATTTGGTCCTCAGGCAGTAGATGCCCTTAAGAAAGCCAGCAGGATTTCCGTGGGGTTTGAAGGTGCGTCCGATCGAAGAGAGAAAACAATGGAAGTCTCTTTGAAAGGTTTTGCAGAAGCTTTTGAGAGTATCAAGTAGAACCCCATTCCTAGAGCCACCGAATATACCGTTGCAGTAAAACTCTTATCGAAGGCAGAACACTGTTCTAGACGCTTTGTCGTTGGTCGTTTCCGGTTCTCTTGCCAAGATATTTCTTAACGGACTACGATTTAAGCGAGTGGCATTCGTTGCTCGCTCAATAGTTTACGGTCGTTGAATAACAGAATTCATTTCATTATGATCTTGGATTTTTATAACATATTGAAATACAAAGATATTAAAGCTTGTTAGAAATTTTTTCAGTATGACTGACTAGAGAAGCGCAGTAGAGTTGTTGCTTAAGCGCAACGCCGGCAAGAAAGACGCAAATGCAGATTTTTTTTATTAGATAAACAATTAATTTTGTCTACTACTCCCTATTAATTGGGGTTTAGTAACCGGGATGCCTATAAGGCGTTGACCGTTCCGCCCCCGAAAATTTTCAATGGAGCCTGGGGGGCACATATGTCTATTTTTTCTAGAAATAAGAAGTCAACCTTGGCCTCAACAGCTATGCTGTTGGTCTTCGGCTTGGCTTCAACTGCTCAGGCAGATCCTATTTCAATAGTTGTAACAGACAAAGCCGCAGTCATTCACCGGGACGGCACCACAAGAATTATCACTTCTGAAGAAGTTTCAAAAGTTAAGGCTGGCACGACTGGACCGTCTAGGCGCGCCTGGGGTGTTTTGGTATCTCAGGGGGTGAGTGCGGCTAGCCATCTCGAGATTTCGGGTAAAAATGGTCCTATCAGTATTGCCACCGAAGGCGGCAAAGCGCATGGCGTTCAGGCTGGCGCAAAAGGCTCGAATGCTAACGGCCAGGACAAATCTGAAATCAGTTTGGCTGACAATATCAAGGTAGTGACGACCGGTTCACATTCAGTTGGTCTTCATGCAATCGACGGTGGAACCATTAACAGCTCCGCTGATATCGAGACATCCGGCATGAATGGCTTCGGTATCTTTGCTGAATCCTATTCGAAAATTACTCAGGACGGGGGAAATATTGTAACCACTGGTTACTATGGTCATGCGCTGATCGCTAATAATGATATTGCGAATGCTGAAGCTGGAAAAGTTACGGCCATTGGTACGGTTATCGAAACAGGTGGAGATTGGGCGCACGGTGCATTCGCGGACAATGGCGGAGCTATCTTCCTTGACGGAGCGAAAATAACAACTGAAGGCTCACGAGCTTTCGGTATCTTGGCCGCCAAGAACTCAACTGTTAGCGGCCAAGCCGCAGTATTCACGATAAATGATAAATCACACGCTGTTCAGGCTGGCGCAAACGGGTCAACAGGTGATGGTTCAGATAAGTCTGTCGTTAATTTGAATGCAGGTTCAACTGTGTCAACTGCGGGCAGTGACGCTTTTGCACTTCATGCCATCGACGGCGGAACCATTAATAGCTCCGCTGATATTAAGACATCCGGAAAGAATGGTTTCGGTATTTTTGCTGAATCGGCATCAACCATCAATCAAACTGGTGGTTCAGTAACCACGGATGGCGGATACGGCCATGGCTTAATAGCCAACGATGATCGTAAAACGACTGGCGGTAAAGTGGTCGCCACTGATGTAAAAGTTCAAACTAATAAGGATTGGTCTTATGGTGCTTTTGCAGATAATGGCGGTCACATTAAGCTGAATGGTGGAAGTGTCACTACGGGAGGCGATCGCTCATTTGGTTTGCTAGCAGGCAAAAAATCGATGATCATTTCTGATGCGGATGTTTCTACAAAAGGGTCAAAGGCTCATGGTATTCAGGCGGGTTTGAACGGCAGCACGCCACACGGCTTAGATCAATCAGTTATCACGCTTAAGAATGCTGCCAAAGTTACGACTACAGGTAATGATGCTTTTGGTCTGCATGCCATTGATGGCGGTAAAATCGACGGAACCGTTAACGTCACAACATCAGGAATTAATGGTTTCGGTGTATTTGCGGAAACGTTCTCAACCATCAATCTATCAAACTCTGTTATCGAAACCTCTGGTGCGAAAGGCTACGGGATAATTGCAAATAATGATGTATCCGGCACTGCTGGCGTCATTTTTGTAACCGATACAGTCATCAAGACCACTGGTAAGGCTGCATCAGGCGTTTTTGTAAAGGATGGCGGAACAGTATCCCTTATAGGTGGCACTGTTGCGGCCAGCGGTCTCGATGCAGCTGCACTCGAAATAAACGGATCCGGCACCTTAAATATTGAAGGTACTGTTCTTAAGAGCGCGCAAGGGCCCACGATTTTCGTTACTTTTTCTTCAGCAGAAGAGATCGCGAATGTTACATTTGGAGCCGGTACTGTTGCTGTCGATAACAATGGAATGTTAGTGAACGTTGCCCGCTATGAAGGCGGTTCAGACGCCAACATGAACATCACCTTAAAGGCTGGATCTGAAGCAAGCGGAGATATCGTCGATACGGACCAAAAAGGCTCAGGTCAGACGCACGTTAATGTCGAAGAGAATGCGAAGTTCAACGGAAAGATTTCGGGTATCCAGGACCTTAAAACTGAATCTGGTACTCAAATGTCTTTCGCTGAAGGCACGTCAATCGGCGGGAATATCGTTGCGACAGGTAGTACGTATTCCTTCCATTCGACTGGTGCACTGATTGCAGGAAACGTAGAGCTGTATTCCGGATCATCAACTGGTGGTGGAACAACGGATACCCCGATCACAGTTTCCGGGAATGTTCTTGTCGATCAAACCTCTTTTATGGGAGGCAACTGGGATATCGGTGGCGATTTGACTGCTCAAGGCACACTTCGCCCGGGCAATTCGATCGGAACTGTCACCGTTGGTGGCGATGTGACATTCGGTGCTGACTCAGTTTATGAAGTCGAGGTAGCAGGAAATGGAGCAAGTGACCGCATTGACGCAACTGGTAAGGCAAGCCTTCAGGGGGGGCGCCTTGACGTCTTCGCTTTGGACAACAAGGTCAGCTATCAGGATGGTCAGACATACACGATCCTGACTGCCGCAAATGGTATTGAGGGAACATTCTCCGAAGCCATATCTAAATCAATATTTTTGACGACTTCTTTGGACCATCAGGTCAACAAGGTCGATTTGAAAATAGGTTTGGTCGCCGATCCCATTGATGATGTCGTCTTCGAAAAAGTGGCAAAATCGAACAATGAAATTTCAACAGCCCGCGCTCTTGATAGCCTTGCTCAAGAGGGTTCCGCTTTGGAGCTTTATAATTCCATTCTGTTCCTTACAGATGAGGCTGAAGCACGCGATGCTTTCAATCAGCTTTCGGGCGATGTACATGACTCCGTCAATACTGGTTTAATTGATACAGCAAACCTGACTGCAGACGCGATTAACAATCGTCTTCGTTCCGCGTTTGACGGTGTTGGTTCACAAAACGTGCCGGTTCTGAATTTTGCTCAGTCACCAAATGGCCGTGCTCCAAAGCCTTTTGACGCAGTTAAACCGGCGTCTCTGGACTACGGTGTATGGGCCTCCGGTTTTGGTTCCTGGGTAAACCATGACGGAAATTCTAAAGCTGGTGGACTTAAGACAATCACTGGTGGTTTCCTTTCAGGTGTCGATGTTGGCCTTAACTCTGGCTGGCGTTTGGGTGTTGTTGGTGGCTATAGCCAAACGGACCTAAATGGGAAGGGCCGCAATGCTTCCGCAGACAGTGACAACTGGCATCTGGGCATTTATGGGGGCAATCAGTGGGGACCAATCGGTCTTCGTGCTGGTCTTGTTCATACCTGGCACAGCATAGACTCTTCTCGTTCGGTCTCTTACAGTGGCTTCAGTGACAGCCTCGGTGCAGATTATCATGCTAGAACGCTGCAGGCATTCGGCGAACTGGGATATCGTATAGATACAACTGTCGCTGCCTTTGAGCCTTTTGCGAATTTCTCACATGTACGCCTTCACACTGATGGCTTCACAGAGAGGGGTGGAGCGGCTGCACTTACTGTCGATGGCAACAATACAAACACAACATTCACCACGCTTGGTATGCATGCATCGGCACCACTTCCACTCGATGGTGCCAACGCGAGCCTTAAAGGTACGTTGGGATGGCGTCGCTCCTACGGTGATATAACACCTGAATCCACCCATCTCTTTGCGGGAAGCAATCCTTTCACCGTTGAAGGTGTAGCCATTGCCAGGGATGCTGCTTTGGTTGAAGCGGGATTTGATATGGCTCTTACGGATAGTGCGAAGTTTGGTTTGAGTTATGTCGGTCAGTTTGGCAGCGGAGCCAAGCAGAATGGGTTCAATGCAACTTTGAATATGAAGTTCTGATAAATAAAAGTCGCCGATTTCCCATATCGGCGGCTTGAATTTATATACCCATGATAATCTCACTTATATTGATCTTATGATAGGTAATACCTAACCTTTCTAGAGGTGGCTGATGTGCAGTGAAGTAGGAATAGAAGACGAGAGGATCGCTTCAAAAGCATTGAATGCGATCACAGAAAATCGTATTCATATCGCGGTCCAAGGAATTCATTCGACAGCTAACAGAGATTGTCTGTTTTATGGTGAGTGTCTAGCTCGTTTGGTTTCGGAGAATAATACCGTATTAAATGCTGGAGATTTTATTCCTTCTCTCGAACTTCTTAGAAAAACGCCCGTCCTTGACAGACATATGATTAAGCTCATTCTTGATGAATTAGAAGCAGATCAGCGCGCGGTTTTAGGCTGCAATATATCGACGGATAGCCTTCGGAATAAGTCAAGCTGGAATTTAATCTACAATCAGCTTCTCGCGCGTTCACACTTAGCTGATCGCTTGATCTTGGAGATTACTGAAACTCATGCTTTCGGCGACGTATTTACTGCAAATGAATTTTTATCATCCGCACGTCAACTGGGATGTCTGGTTGCCATCGACGATTTCGGCCGCGGTCAGGTGACGCCGTGGCAGCTTTTAAGAATGAAGGTCGATATTATTAAAATCGATGGAGGATTTGTGCGTGAAATAAAAGAGAACATTTCTGGCGGAAACAGTCTGAATTTTTTAATTGGTTTCGCAAAATGCGTCGCTCCAATAGTGGTAGTAGAAGGTGTGGAAACCCGGACTCATCTTATTGACGCTATGATCGCTGGGGCGACTCATACTCAGGGATACTATTTGTCACAACCAACCTTGTTAAATGCAATGGTGAGTGACTTTAGAGCGAGTTTTGACGGAACGCGTTGCAAATAATCAACTTATTGCAATCGACTATGTTAGCGCTCACGCTCTGAACTGTCATAAAGAAACGATCTATCACAACGGGTAGTTGGCAACGTGCTGGTGACTGGGATCAACTGCTCGTGTAGGTCTACCAGACTGTAACTCTAGTATCGTGGCAAATGCTAGGACTTATGCTCGTCTTCATCTGCCCCGAGCAACAGGAAAAAGAGATGCCGGTGATAGCCCTGCGGCGTTCCGGAGCGGCCTCTCGGGCATAATCCTCGAATTGTTGATGCAGAGGGCCGCCTGATCATTCTTTAATCACGGGTGATCAGGTTGGTGACTACTCGAACGTAGAGGTCTCGGTGGAGTGCGTTAATCGGGCCCACGCTACTTGAGGACAAAGGTTATGATACGTAGGCGATCCGGAGGATAGCACAGTAAGGTAAATCTTGCCCAACATTCCCCCAAATCTAACCTGCGGAACGTATTTACTGAGTGCCATGGAAACATTGCCAGAGAAATCTCGACCAGAACTTCTTCAACCGCATCAATCACTAACGTGATATTGCCACGTTAGTACTATTGGGCCCATATGCTTTTCCGAGCGTTAAGACGCCGCCTAAATTGGGGCTGCCCGAAAGAGCAACAGCCTCAAGATCCTTTATCTGACAAATGCGGGCGGTCTCCAATCACCAGAATCTAAAGTTCGGCTCATTCTTTTCTGGCAGAAACGCTTGGCGAACGCGGGAATTTGATCGGCAGATTTAGCCCATTTATAGGGTGCAGGGTTTTCGTTATGGGCTTTTATAAAGTCGTTAATGTCGGTTTCGAGTTCTGCAGATGAACGGTGTGCGCCATCCGCCGGATAGCTGTGTGCGAAAGCCCACTATGGGCCGCTGTCGAATGAATGGACCAGCGCGTGCATCTCTGGGTATAGTGTTAAACGTGCGTTCAACAACCTGAGCAACCTGCGCGTTGTAAACCCTTCGCGGTCGACCTGCACGATACTCTTCTTTTAAACCTTCAATACCATCCTGAGCAAAACGGGCGGCGCCACTTACCAACGGTATGTTCGTGAATACTCAGACGTTCGGCAACGTAATTGATGTGCAAACCCTGAGCGCACAGTAAAATCATCAGGCAACGGTCTGACAAGGAACGCGGCGCTTTATACTTACGCACCTGCGAATCAAGGAAGTTCTTATCCCGCTCACTCAGGATGACGACGGCCGCTGGCCAGCCAGTCACGATAAAACTCCTGTTACTCTGACAGAAGCCAAATAGTATGAGGCTTATTTTAGTTCCGACAGGCTAGCTGCGAAACTCTCGACTCTCAATTACAAGCGTCAGAAAGGCCTTTTGTGCCCTCTCGCCCAAGAGTTTTCGGTGGAGTAAGTGACTGAAGCTCATTAGAGTTGCTAACGCTTGCCACAAAACCCAGTTATTATGGAATGGCCCGGCCCTTTCCCCAGCGTCTGTTAAGATGCTGTCGTGTGCGAAGAAGAAAGGAACGAGCCAATGACTATTGTGATCCTCGGAGTTGATCTGGGCAAGACATCTTGTAGCGTCGTGGGTGTTGATGCAACTGGCGCGGTAGTTACTCGCAGGACGATGCGTCGTTAGACCCTAATTGATTATACCATGCGTTTATCGATCTTAAGAGCCAAGAGCAATTGGATATCCAGACACTGCATCGGGTGCATAGTCGCCTTGTTGCAGAGCGAAGGAATCTAATCATTCAGCTTCGCGCAATTCTGTTGGAACGTGGGATCATCTTCCCGGTCGGACGGAAAGAGTTCGAGATCGGCATGGATGCTCTGCTCGCAGAGAGCAACGAAATATTATCTCCACGTATGCGTCAGCTGGTTGGCGATTTGCGTGTGGAATGGAAGGGCCTCGATACGAAGATCGAAGCCTTGAATTCTGAATTTATCCAACTTGCACGCAATGATGCGGCCATGCGTAGACTGACGTGTATCCCCAGCATAGGTTTTCTCAATGCTACGGCCCTGGTGGCTACAGTGGGAGATGCAAGCAGCTTCAAGAAAGCGCGCGATCTGGGTGCCTGGCTCGGACTGGTCCCTAAACAGCACAGCACCGGCGGCACCCCCCGGCTGCTTGGAATATCAAAACGTGGCAACACTTATTTACGCACTCTGCTCATTCAGGGAACTCGCGCAGCGTTTCCGTCCCTTTCAAGTACTGACACGCCTCTGGGGCATTGGCTGAAGTCCATGATCGAGCGCGAGCGTACACCGTAACGCCGTGGTTGTAGCGTAAGCAAATAAGTTGGCGCGGATAGCATGGGCTGCATTGCGCAAGGAACTTGGCTTTAACGCAGCTACCCAGTGGCTGTGTAATAGGATCGGCTACATACAAGGAACGCGTAGCCAACGAAGTTTGCAAGAAGGATCGTGAAGATGGCCTGACAGTCGAACGGCGTTTGGAAAGCCCGGGCAAAAAATGGCACCTGTTTCCGAAGTTGTTACTGGGGCTCTAAGCGTGCGGATGTCCATCTTAGTCATGAGCTTGCTCATGAGACCGTATATGTTGACGTAGACTGATCAGAACAGCGTAAAATCCTCTTGCAACGGGGCGGGCCATACGTCTTTATTGTGGGTTCGCTTCATGAATTCAATCCTGCGTATTCTGGATCGAGACAACGCCGAGGTACCTCGTTTAAGATTTGGCCTTCGGAGTTGATGTGCTGGGATTTTGCCACCCATTGTACAACGGAAGGCATACTCCAACGATGCATGGGAATTGATTTCGGCTGTACGGGACAGCGTTTCAAACTGTCGGTAACCGCCCTCGTTGAATGTACGATGATTGCGATAAGAATGTGAAAAGCTTCCGGTATGCTGAAGTCTCTTTGGAAGATGTTTTACAAATGCTGGTTCTTAACTTCGCTTATGTGAATTTGACAATATTGGTTTCTGCGTCTTTTGTCTTTCGCCCTCTCCTACCAAGGCCCTGTTAGGCAAAATCGCACGTGCCAATTGACCAAAGCAATGGTCCTCAGAGAAGGTTGCTCCGCATTGCTGCGGAGCAACCCTGCCGATCGTCTGTGATAGTTTATGCGGCATGCTTTGCGTTGATTGACTTATCCTCAAGTGCTGAGATTTTGCCAATCTCGATCTTTCGCGGCTTCATCTCTTCAGGAATTTCCTGTACAAGATTGATCGTCAGCAGGCCTTTGTTCAAATCTGCGCCTGCAACCCTGACGTGATCAGCGAGCTGAAAGCGGTGTTCAAATGAACGTCCTGCAATCCCACGATACAAGTATTCGGCATCATCGGCCTCTTGCTTCTTGCCTGTTACGGTGACGAGATTTGACTGATAGGTGATATCGAGATCATTATCAGCGAATCCCGCAACAGCTATTGTAATAGAATAACTGTCTTCGCCGTTTTTCGTTATATCGTAAGGCGGCCAGTCACTAATGGTTCTCCCGCGCTGAGCATTTTCCAGTCGACTAAAAATTCGGTCAAAGCCCACGCTGGAGCGAAACAGCGGTGAGTAATCATGTGTTGTTGTCATAGCCACATTCTCCTTAAAGCAACATGGTTAAACAGCTGAAAGCCTCGCGTTCAGCATCAGCCCTCATTGAGCAGCCGACAGAAGAAATTTAATTAGGCTAAATGAGGTTTCAAGCCTGAGACAAAACTTTTTTATCCTCCCAAATGTGTCACCCGAGAGTATGTCTCTACACGGCTTCAACCACTACCATATTCGAAGTGTGATTTTTCTAGGTGTTTGAAAATTCAGTTCGTCCAATCTAACAAATTGATGCAAGGGAACGATTGCTGGTTCGTCCGGCCGCTGCGGATTTCGAGAGAATTGAGTCCCGTCGGAACCTGTCGATTTTGCTTGTTGATCTCCGCAAGAAGTGCAGGGCGCTCTGCCAACTTGAGGATTGCCGTACGTATCTACAGAAAATACTTCCCCAGCAGCTTCCTTGGTGAGGACATCTTCAGGCGTTTCAGAGGGGATGGCCTTTCCAGACCGCATAACGATTAGAGAAACGCAAAACAATGCTGCTTGGGTTACGTTTGGTAATGTACTCGGTACGACCAAGAGCAGAGTGGACAGGTGCATTGTCCGCTTTCGACCACCCGGAAAACACAGATCGGTGCGGCAAGCGACCATGTTTAACGACATCAACGGGGTGTGGTCATCGATGGCGTACAATACTGATTGAGTTCATTCGCATTAATTAATAAGTAAAATGCGGATCAACAGAATAAGTCGCCAATGTTTCACCTCGACTTTGTAACTCTTTATGCGGTCATTTTCCTAAAAGGCACAACAATATCAATTGTTTGGTGCGCTTTCGCGCTTAAATACCGCACCGATAGTGCCGCTCTGAATTGGTTCCAGGCCAATTTGTTGTCATTGCTCGGAGGGGCAGTCCTCATTTCCCAGGGTGCCCAGGGCCGGTTCTGGCCCGCCGTATTCGGTAATACGATCATTGTGTTTGCATTCTGCCACTACCTTATTGGGTTGCGGCGCTTCAATGATTGTGCGGGCGGGCGAATTGTAGCAATTGGGTTCTCGCTTTGCGCTTTTTTTTGCATGGTCATCTTCAAGGACCACGATCGTATCAGAAGTATTATCTATGCAACAGGACAGACAACCGTCATGGCCAGCTGTGCATATTACCTGTTTGCCAATTGGCATGGGGAGGTGGGCGCAAAAGTTTCCTCAGCAGCCTTTGTGGGCGCCTCTTTGGGACAAATACTAGTAATTATCGGCAATATTTGTGTGATTGCAAATATTATATCGTTTTCCCTTTTTTATCAGCTGGCGTCTTTCGCTTTGCTTTGCACGATATTTTGCAGCAGTGTCTGGAACCTAGGCTTCGCTATAATGATGGTCGAAAAGCTTCAGAATGGACTGAGCCGCTTGTCTGAAACGGACGAGTTGACAGGCGTGGCAAATCGAAGAGCATTCTATCGATTGTTGACGCTTGAGGAACAGAGGGCGCTCGCCTCGAACACGACATTCTCGGTTATAGTTACCGATCTTGATCAGTTCAAAGCAATCAACGACACCTATGGGCACGCAGAAGGTGACCGAGTTCTGATCGAATTTTCGCGGTTAGTCGCGGATACGGTCGGACCTCGGGATCTTGTCGCTCGCCTGGGTGGTGACGAATTCGGCATAGTTCTCCCTTCTGCAGAACGAGTTGAAGCGTTGGAGTTGGTCAACCAGATCAGAGGCAGCTTGGAAAAAAATGAGGTTGAGTTGGCAGGACAAATGATTTCGTTATCGGCGAGTATGGGGGCTGCCGAATGGGAGCCGGGAGAGCCGCTCTCTGACCTTCTCAACAAGGCCGACTCCCATTTATATGCGGATAAAAGAAGCAGAGCGCAGCAGCGCCAAATTCATTCCTTACCGGTTAAACGAGAGGGCGAGTAGATCTTTGACTGTCTTTCAATCGCGCCTTTCACGTGTGGAATTTGAGCTGAATGTTGTCTCTGGATTTCTGGATTTGGATCGAAGCTTGAATGCTTTAAGAAACAGCAAGTCTTTGTGTGAAGCATCCAGGGTGTAAGGCGCGCAACGATTTAGGGAGACGATGTTGCGAGGCTCAACAGCGGGAGGTGGAGCCTCCGCTTCTCTTTTGGTCGCAATAGCTGGCGTTTGAGCTTCTCATCGCCGGGAGTTGAATGAATTTAACCACCCCTCCGCACAAGCGCTTCTGCATCTCTTCATGAAAGATTCATCAACTGTCGTAGAGTTCGGAAGTCCGGCTGGCTAAGTTTGAGCGGCGGCGGGTGTTGAATAGACTTAAACGCGCGGCGTGCCTGTCGGGCCGATCTATTAGAAACGCCGACATTAAAAATGAGCGTCCCGCTCCTTGTCATGCCGCGACCGAGAACTATTTCATAAGCGGTTTATAGGTGAGCTAATCCGACAGTATGACGGAGGACGTTCGTATGAAAATGCAGGAAATAATCGCGGTTCTGGGGTCAACTGACGAGGTATTGGCCGCAGAGCTAACCGCAACAGGCGCGTCGGCAGCCGAGCTCGCGGAGGCTTGGGCATGGCTGAATGCGGACGAGGCCCTTGTCAATGAGGGACGGCGGCCGCCCTCCGGCAAAGTCGCCGATCTTATTGATATTCTCGAAGCTGCTGATCAGCGAGACGCGGATTAATCTATTTAGAGTTTATGCGCCATTTCGGTATTTTATCGCCACACCCGACAAGACAGAGAAGAGTGAGCCTGAGCCTCCCATTGTTGAGGAACGACAGAAGATCGAGCTTATCGGACAGAAAGGAGAATGCGATGACATGTGATCTTTTTAACAAACCCCTATCCATCCTCGTGGGCCTTGGCTTTCCGATAGAGATCAACACCGTGCAGCATGCCTATCAATATCTTTTAGAGTTGCCGCCATCATTGCGGGATTCAACCCATCATATTACTTTGCAGGCCTGTGTGGCAGCGCTCCGCGGTGAAATCGAGTCCGAGACAGCTCGTAGTCTTTTTGCCGCGTTCTCTGAGCGTCACAATCTGCTTGTAACGGAAGCGCCTGCGTCGTACAGCGCACAGAGGTCTTCGCCTAAATATCGGGTTGTGCATTGACGCTGTATCTTCTTCCGAAAGCTGTTACATGGCTTGTTTCGACGGGGGATGTTATCGAAGCCGGCAGTGCACAAGCAGCTATAACGCCATCCAGGCTAAGTGCGCTTAGGCGCAGGCCGAGCTTTCCGGGTGCCAGGCGCCAGACCGTGTGACGGATGCGACAGGACGGAAGCCGACCTGTGCCATCTCATCTGTGAAACAAGCCCTGCAGTTGCACTGACGCAATCAAAGTGTTGGATCATCAAGATGCAAGCATGGCTACGCTTGCTGTGCAACAGTTGCACTGAAGAGCCCGTCGGCAACATGTTGGCACCCTTGTGCACACCAGAACGGCTCCGGTGGCGCCCCCACCTATCGACGCGTCCAACTGCTTTTGCTTTCAATTCGACAGTGTTTGAACATTATGTCACTGGCGTTATTGTAGCCGGCGTCCTAATTCCCATCTTGGTTGTCAAGGCAACTCTCGCCCGTCATCGATCATCTCGTCCCGATTGTGGTTAAATAAGTTAATCCTGACAATGTTTCGCAGCGCCACATATGCTCGGCAAAAATCGCGTCAATATCCGTGCCCTCGAGCATGATGCTACGGCTTCTCAAGTGTGGCTTCCCGCCATCGAGAAGCCTCATAACGATCATTCTAAGAGAAATACTGGCATATTGGCACGGCTGCAGGGACAGAGCGAAGCGGTGCGCGGCGCTGTCGTCAAATCGCCTGACATAGTCGAGCAATTCTCCATCCTTCTCCTCAAACACCTCTGCGAGCTTTGCCATCGAAGCTTTATCGTTCAGCCGAATTAACTCCGCCACTTCGATCGCCAGCCGCTGAGCGGCAGCGCCATCATTCAGTCGTTCAAGGTAGGCGCTGAGCTTCATACTATCGCTCGCCTTCGCCGGAGAAAGCAGGGCAAACAGCATGAGTAGAAAATGGAACAGGATAGTTTTCACGATATGCGTGGGTCGGGATTTGACACGCGGGACTTCGATTGTAAGTTGTGATAGTTTTGGAAAGTCAACATCGTCAATTTCTAATCATGCCGCGCTTTTTCGACGATTGGAACCGATGATACGGGCACAGCAAGGGAAGGCTGACGTAGATTCCGGCGTTATTCGCATGCGGGGAAAGATATGTCTTTATCAGCTCCCAGACTGTTGATCTCTGTGCGAGAGAATAGGACAGTAGAAACATCTCTGGTGCGAAGGCTCGATGTTTTATACTGTTGTTGATCCACTCGTTTCTTCAGTTCCAAACCCGGTGAACAAAAAAGGCCAGAGCGGGCAAGAACAGGGTCGTCATTCCTTGATATTCATCCTCAGACAACAACCCCAGCGGTTGTTTGTCGCCGCTGGGGTCGGGGTGTTGGAGAGGGCTTAGGGCATGGGACCAACACCGAAAAGCAACCTATCGCCAATCCGGCTGCGATAAAAGCCTTTCGCATAAAAAAACGATAGGCAGCGAGTGAGACAACGGCTGAATAACGTGACGCTTTTATGGGTAGACTTTTCACCTGCGACACAGACATCGGTCATTGTTGGGGCGGATGCTGGCCATGAGTGAGTGACCGTATCAGATGCGTGCAGTTACCAGCGCCGCCCCATCCCGATCCAGTTCTTCGACCTGAAGCCCAATCAAAGTTTGATCCGTTAACAGAAGGCCTATCACGGAGGCATCAAGCGCTTTGGCAATCACCCCTTTGTTCGCCCAGATACGACCGCGCATAGAGTGTTCAAGCCCATCAGACGCGAGGGACACGTTATATTCAACTTCTCCCACGTTAACTCCATTGCAGATTAAATGTGCCAAGCCCGTTTGGATGAATACGCTCATCAGGTTTTCTTCCGTATAGAACTATCAACAGCGGAAACCAGTCACACTTCGTTGGAGGCAGTATGGATTGATTCCCATCATCGATAGCGTATTAATTTCACTTAGCTCATTGCGAATGCGTATCGCAGCGTGAAAGACTATTTTCAGTTACCGGGTTTTGACTGAAATCGCGATCATATTCTTTCAACCGGCTTGGCAGGCTTGCACAACGGAATCCCGAAATTCCGTGCAGGACAATATCGCACGCCCGCTGTCGCACGCGATCCACCTCTCGCAGTTGATGCAGTTTTTGAACCGCAGTCACCCATGGTGGGTTTGAGATGTTGTCGATATCAAATCTTGCCAGAATGCGACGGAGAATTGGCGGGACCCGTGCATAGACGGACGAGCATTATCATTGTCGGACCACCGGCAGCCCAGACCCCTGCATAGTGATTACGATTGCGCTTGTTCACGTGTCAGACTATTGTCCGCTATCCCCTGATACTCCTATTCAATGATCAGGAGCGTTTGAATGTGAGGAGAGATTAAAATGTCAAGATTACTGAACGAAGTCGGGGGATTTCTGACAAAAATTGCGGAATCGTCACCGCGAGATATCCAGCTTTTTGCTGAGCGACTGCACGACCATGCCGTCGAAGAGCGGATGTCCGCGTCTGATCTGCGCGTGGCTTTGCTGGAACTGGGATACAGTAGCATTGCCGATTTTTGTGATGCGGCAGGTATTCCCACCCACGTCGCCAAGCGTTGGGAAAGGTTCGGCGTTTCCTCGGAAATGCGGGCAGTATTGCTGATGATGCTGGCCCAGCGACAACAGTTCGATCAGGCAACCCGTGAGTTCGAAGCCATCACCCATGTCGGTCTTGTCGATTTCCTGCGTAGTCGCAAAGTCTAGACCGCTGGCGGCATCGCACTCATCAAGGTGATAGCGAGGTGCGGTCAATCTTGCAAAAGAGCGGCTGCCGTCTGGCTGTCGGTGATGAGCACGCTCGCTTTGACAATTTTAAGTGCGGCCTTCATCGCGGTGACCTTTGTGGGACCTCCCGCCGCGAGCACGACCCTTTCGACGCCCGCAACTGTGCTCAGTTCGATCGACATCACCCGCTGGTTGATTTCGTGATCGACGAGATGTCCATTTTCGTCGACGAAGTAACACAGAATATTGGCGACGGCACCGCAAGCCTGCAATGGGCTGATGAGGTCGGAGGGAACAATGCCATGGCGGAAAATTGTGGCATTTTCCGAGATTTCACCGACCGTCAGAAGCGCGATGTCGGCTTTTGCCGCGAGCGCCTTTAAACTTCGAAGTTCTGTCTGGCGCCACAACAAGTTGCGAAGCCCCTGTTCGTCGAGAATAACCGGTGCGGTGATCTGATAACTGTCGACCTGGTAGACTTCGGCGACTCTTGCCGCAACAACAGACGGATTTATCCAGCGTGAATGCGGAAGGCTTCCCACCAAGGCGACAACGCAAGCGTCGTTAAGTTTTCTTTGCTCTAGAAATTGAACGCAGGCGTAGAGCGTGGCACCCCCGCCGATAGCCAGGGTCATTCCATCCTGCATTTCCTGGTCAAGATAGGAAGCGACGGCGTTGCCGAGAGCCTTTTCCAGATTGCCGCCATTCTCTGGCGTGGGTACAACTATGGCGGATGAGAGGCCCCATTTTTCCTCCAGCCGACGTTCCAGTTCGACTTGTTCGGCTGTTGCGGCATTGATCCGCGTGACAACGATCCCTTCCGAGGTTGCAGCTGCAAGTGTGCGCATGATCTTGACGCGACTGACACCGAGCTGCTCGGCGATTTGTTCCTGAGTCATGCCCTCAACATAGTAGAGCCAGACGGTCTTAACTTTGAGATCAGAGGATCTCAACGGCCAGTTATTGCCTGCCATTCCTGCCGCTCGCTCCCCGGTTTTTCCGTTACAAGTCGATCTATAGCAACAATCATCCCCCTGTCGTCAACTGTTCAATTGTATTTGACAAAGAACAAATGAACACTATTATGATTGCTGAGGACGTGATTAACGTCCCGCTACAGGGAGGAACAGGAACGCCGTTTGACGTCGTTTCTAAGGGAGGAAGCAATGAAGAGAAGAATCTGGGGGATGAGAATCCTCACGGCAGGGCTTGCCAGTCTGATGATGACCGGGACCGCTTTCGCGGGAACGCTGACGCTTTACACATCGCAACCCGATGCCGATGCTGCACGTACAGTTGAAGAATTCAAGAAGCTTAATCCCGACATTGATGTTCAGGTGTACCGTTCCGGGACCAGCGATATTATGAGTAAGCTTGCTGCTGAGTTTTCAGCCGGCGCTCCGCAAGCCGATGTGCTTCTGATTGCCGACGCGGTGAGTATGGAAAGCCTGAAAGCCGATAAGCGTTTGTTGCAGTTTTCCGAGGCGAGCCTCGACGGATTTGAAGCCGGTTCATTTGATCCTGACAGATATTACTTTGGCAGCAAGCTGATCACCACGGGCATCGCCTATAACTCAGCTGCCGATCAAAAGCCCCAACATTGGTCCGATTTGGAAAAGCCGGGATATAAAGGGATGGTGGTCATGCCGAGCCCACTTTATTCGGGGGCGGCGGCTTTTCTGCTCAGTGGATTTGTCGCCAATGACAATCTAGGCTGGAAGTTTTTTGAGGCGCTCAAGGCGAATGAAGTGGTCAGCGTTCGCGGAAATGGCGCGGTGCTCAAATCAATCGCCAGCGGGGAAAAGCCCTATGGAATTCTGGTTGATTTCATGGCGCTCAATGCCAAAGCGAAAGGCTCTCCGGTCGAGTTTGTCTTTCCTGAAGAAGGGGTTCCCGCGGTCACCGAACCTGTCGCCATTCTTTCATCAAGCAAAAATCCTGAGGATGCCAAGAAATTCATTCGTTTCATCCTCTCCGATGCTGGCCAGCAACTTGCTTTGAAGCAGGGCTATTTGCCGGCTAAGACGTCGGTCGGAAAACCCGCATGGCTTCCTGACGGCTTGACTGTGAAGATCATGCCGATCGATACGCAGAAGGTTCTAAAGAACACGGATGCCGACAAATCGCGCTTCACGGGAATGTTTGGCGGCTAGGACCAGAGACAGATGGAAAAAATCGCTGTAACCAGCGGTCAGGGCCGGGACAGGGCTCTGATCGCCGTGACGATTATTGTCGTGTCGCTGCTTTCGCTTTTGCCGATGGGGCGCCTGCTTGTCGAGGTTGTGTTCCCGGCCCAAGGCACGGCGCTCGAAGCAATGAGCCGGGTCTTTTCCTCGTCTGCGACCTGGGCGGCAACCTGGAATTCGATCTATGTCGGGATTTTTGGAACCCTTTTTGCGGTGGTGCTGGGGACCAGTGTTGCTCTGCTCGTCAGCCTGACCGATATTCGCGGGCGGGCGATTTTCATCTTTCTGTATGTCACTCCGCTGCTGATCGCCCCGCAGGTGACAGCGCTTGCCTGGCTGCAATTGTTTGGTCCGGCAAGTCCCTTCCTCAAAATGATCGGAATGGCCCCGCCACTCGGATCGCGCAACCCGCTCTATTCATCCACCGGCATCATTGCGCTTCTTGGTGTTCAGTACGGGCCGCTGGTGTTTCTAATCGTCAGAGCGGGACTGCGTAAGCTCCCCCGTGAACTGATCGAAGCTGCGTTGAGCAGTGGCGCAAACAAACTGACTGTATTGCGAACGATCATTGTCCCCCTAATGGCGCCGTCGATCATCGGTGCGACCGCCCTGACTTTCGTGTCCTGTGTTGGTAATTTTGGTATTCCGGCCTTTCTGGGGATTCCCGCCAACTATCTCGTGCTGCCAACCTTGATTTACCAGCGATTGAGCGGTGGTGGACCTGCTGTTCTCAGCGATGTCGCAACATTGTCGACTTTGATCGGCGTTATCGCGATCGCGGGGATTGTCGCACAGGATTATGTTTCCCGCTGGCGCGATTACCGGATCGCCTCCACATCGCTTCCGGCCAGTCCGTTTGAACTGGGAGGTTACAGGATATGGACCGAGATCGTGATGATGCTGATTGTCGTGGCGGTGCTTCTATTGCCGATTTTTGGCCTTGTTCTGACTTCTCTCGTCAATGCCTATGGCACGCCGTTGAGATGGGAAACCCTGACATTCTCGAACTACTCCTTCATCCTGTTCGAACATGCCGCAACCAAACGCGCATTCCTCAACAGTTTTGGACTGTCGCTTGCGGCAGCATTCTTCGCAGTGCTGATCGCTGTACCTCTGGCCTATATCACAACCTGGCGTAAGCGCTGGTGGACCAGACTGTTCAATCTGACTGCTGAGCTGCCCTATGCATTGCCGGGTGTTGTTATGGCGATTGCGTCGCTGCTGCTGTTTCTAAAACCGCTACCGCTGTTGGGCTTTCATATCTACAACACGATCTGGATCATTCTCTACGCCTATCTTGCGCGCTTCTTTGTCCTTGCCCTGCGACCGACCGTGAGCGGGCTTCACCAGATTGACAGGTCGCTGGAAGAGGCAGCCCAGGTGGCGGGCGCATCATTGTTCATGCGCTTGCGGACGATCATCTTTCCCCTTGTTGCGCCGGCGACGCTTGCCGGTGGGGTTCTCATCTTTCTGACTGCGTTCAGTGAGCTGACAGTATCTGCACTCTTGTGGGCGTCAGGTTCTGAAACGATCGGTGTCGTCATTTTCTCCTTCGAACAGGGTGGCGATTCCACCTATGCCGCTGCCACGTCGATTGTAACGATCGTGGTCACAATCTTTCTCATGCTGTCGACGAACCTGTTCGCGCGGCGTCTGCCTGATGGAGTGCTGCCATGGCGGGATTGAAAATTAACGATGTCACCAAAAGCTTCGGAAACTTCGATGCGCTTTCGGATGTGACACTGGACATTAAAAATGGTGAATTTGTAGCGGTTCTTGGACCGTCAGGCTGCGGGAAAACCACCTTATTGCGTGCGATCGCGGGCTTTGAAAAGATCACCAGTGGGGCAATCCAGGTGGGTGACAATGTCATGTCAGCCGCCGACAGGCATGTCGAGCCAGAAAACCGCAGGGTCGGCATCGTGTTTCAGAACTATGCATTATGGCCGCATATGACGGTTGCAGAAAACGTCGGTTACAGCCTTCGCGTGGCACGCGTTGCAAAGCCAGAACTGGAACGCCGCGTGACGGAAGCACTCACATTGGTTGATCTCACGGGCCTTGGTGATCGGCGCCCCGCCAGTCTGTCTGGCGGCCAGCGTCAGCGCGTGGCACTTGCGCGATGTCTGGTAGCTGCGCCTTCGCTGGTCTTGTTTGATGAACCTCTCGCCAATTTGGATGTGCACCTGCGCGCTTCGATGGAGGATGAGTTTGCATCTTTCCACAAGCGCACAGGCACAACAATTGTCTACATCACCCATGATCAGGCAGAAGCCATGGCCCTGGCGGACCGAATTGCGGTGATGGACAGGGGAAAGCTTATCCAATTCGCAACGCCGCGGGAGCTTTATGAGCGACCTCAGAGCGAGATGGTGGCTTCGTTCATAGCCCATGGCATGGTGCTTCCTGCGCAAGTCATCGGTGCGGAAAAAGATGGCCAATGTGCAGTTGAGGTGTTGGGACAGAAGGCGGTCATGCGCTGCGTGCCGGGGCAGGCGGTGCAGGCTGACGCAAAAATCTGTATTCGATCGCAGAATATTGAGCTGTGCGACGATACGGGCATCGCGCTTTCGGTCAGGCGCCGCATCTATCGGGGTGGCGGCGCGCGGATTGAAGCCTGTCCGGTCAATCATCCCAGCACGGAACTCACGTTTGACCTTGCCGATGGCTTGGGTGGCCAGCAAGGCGAAACGATCCATATCGCTATCAATTCCGGCTGGGTCATTCCAGATGGAGCGTCGCGATGATGATGATTGAACTCTATGGCGGTTTTGGCGAAAAGGGTCGAACCAGCGTCGGCATCCACAGTGATCGCCGCCTTCTGTTCGATGTGGGCATCAAGGTGGGCGCAAAAGGACGGGACTATTATCCGGCCATTGCTGAACGCGATGTGGCGACGCTAGATGCGGTGTTTATCTCGCACGCCCATGAAGATCATATCGGAGGTTTGTATTGGCTTCGCGCATGCGGGTTTCAAGGTACCTTCTATATGACGCGTGAAACGCATGACGACGCGGAAGCGATGCTGAACCAATATGCTGATCCGTCGCATCGTCGGGCGCATCCATTAAAAGATGCGCGCATAAAACTGTTCACGCCGGGGCAATCCATCCGGATGGGTGAGAGCGAGATCCTATCCGGCCGTTCGGGACATGTGGCGGGCGGGGTCTGGTTTTCGGTTACGACACCATCAAAGCGTGTTGTGTATTGCGCGGATGTGGTTCCAAACAGCGAGGTTTTCGTGATGGACGCACTGCCTCGTTGTGATTTGGTCATTCTGGACGCTTCTTATGGCGGCGACCCGGTTTCTGCGGGCGATCGCATTGGTCAGATCGGAGATTTCATCGAGGCTCATAGAGGCAAGCTGGTCCTTCCGGTGCCATTATCCGGGAAGCCACTGGAGCTGATGGCGATCTTGCCCGGATCTTTTGCAATTCATCACGATATGCGCCGGTCACTGATCGCCCAGATCGGCGTCCCTGACGCAGTCTCTGCACAGACAGCAAGAAGTTTACGCCACAAACTGGAACGCGCCTTGGACTGGCGGGAAGGATCGGCTTTGCCGGACTGCCCTTTGATGACCTATGACGGCATGGGCAGTGCCGGGCCATCGATAGGCGCGCTCAGACAAGCTGTCGATGAACAGGCAGCGGTTCTGCTGACGGGGCACGTTCCCGAAAACACGCCGGCTCAGGCCCTGCTCGAACAAGGGCGGGCAACCTGGATTCGCCTTCCCACGCATCCAACCCGGTCCGAGAACCTGGCGCTGTGGCAGGCGGCTGGAAAACCCATGGCACTGGGGCATTCGTGCACATCCGAAAAACTTGAAGAACTAAAGCCCTATCTGACCACTCTTGTGACCACGGCAATGTCAGGATCGCAGCTGTCGATCTGAATGGAGATGAAATGAGAATTCTTGTTGCAAACGATGATGGCATTGACGCACCAGGCCTTGACCGGCTGGCCAGAGCTGCACGGTACCTCAGTGATGATGTTTGGGTGGTGGCCCCTGATGGCAAGCGGACCGCTGCCGGAGCATCGATCACCATCGGGCGACCGCTGACGATGGTTGAGCATACCGAGCGCCGATACGCCTGTTCAGGGACACCGGCCGACTGCGTGGTTGCGGCAATGGCCTGGCTTTTTGACGGACAGAAGAAGCCGGATCTGGTGCTGTCCGGGATCAATGACGGTCGCAATGTCGCTGAGGATCTTGCTTATTCCGGCACGTTGGGGATCGCGCGTGAGGCGACATTCTGGGGTATTCCGGCCATCGGGTTTTCGCGCGTCAAACAGGCGGCAGAAGCCGAAAGCGATACTGATTGGCTTGCCGGCTTTATCCGTCGGATATTGGCGCAGCGGGAAGCGATTTTTCTGGAAGGGCACTGGTTGAGCGTCAATCTGCCAGAGGGTCTACCTGCTGCAATCGTTCAACCCCGCATCGGTCGCGATAAAATTGGAACCCGGGCGGAAATCCTGTCGAAGAAGGGTGACAAGACAGAGATTATCGTCCCGCGTGGACGTGCGCATGCCGCGCAGGCGGGTGACGACAATGACCTGATTGATCGGGGCAATGTTTGCGTTAGTCGCTTGAACTGGTTCGGGGAGACAGTGCTTGACGCGCAGAGTTTAGCTGTCATGGGACCGAATTGAAGCTTTTGCGATGAGCAACGTCGCGCGAACCGTCTGAAGAAGGCTGTCGGAGCAGTTTTATGGAATCGACGATCGTCATAATCAACCTGTGCGGTGCGGTTGCACTGCTACTGTTTGGATTGACACAGGTGAAAGATGGCGTCCAACGGGCGTTCGGGGCCAGCTTGCGCGCCGGGCTCGCGCGCGGCACCAGTACGCGACTCCGTTCCTTTGCAGCCGGGTTTGTTGCAACGATCGGTCTTCAGAGTTCCACGGCCACTGCACTGATGGTTGCTTCCTTTGTCGAACGCGAATTTATCCAGCAAAGCATGGCGCAGATTGTACTGCTGGGCGCCAATGTTGGTACAGCGGTCACGGCGTGGATTGTCTCCACCGGGATAGAATGGATGTCGCCATTGCTCATCCTCGCCGGCATAGGCATGCAAAAGAAGGCAACGGGCAGTCGGCGCGGCGTCGGCACCATGCTGATGGGTGTCGGGCTGATGCTGCTTTCCCTGCATCTTCTTAGCATGGCGACGGAACCGGTGCGTCACTCTCCAGCCGTGGCGAGTTTCATTGCCATGCTGGACAATGCTTGGCCAATTGCGCTACTTTTTTCCGCGGCGATTGCGGTTATTTCATCATCGAGTCTGGCAGCGGTGGTGCTGATCCTGTCGCTTGCGGCAACCGGCCTTTTGCCTTCCGCCTTAATCATTGTTCTGGTTCTTGGCGCCAATCTGGGTGGCGCTGTGCCGCCGGTGATTGCTTCCCTGAGCGGCGAGGCCTCTGCAAGACGGGTCACTTTGGGCAATCTGGTTGTTCGTGCGGTTGGTTGTCTGATCGCACTGCCTTTCGCCCAATATGGCGCAGATCTCGCCGCGAGCTTATCGTTGTCACCAATAAAGCTCCCGGTCGATGCACATCTGGTGTTCAACATTGTACTTGCGATCGTCGCATGGCCGCTTGCGGGCGTGTTCTCCAAACTGATGTTTCGACTGGTTCCCCAACCTCAGCAAAATGAAACAGGCCCCCGCTTTCTTGATGGACAGCAACTGACGACGCCGGTGATGGCGTTGGCGAGCGCTACCCGCGAGGTATTGGGCATCGGTGATCTGATTGAGCGTATGCTGATGCGTGCCTCTTCGGCATTTCATAACAGCGACCCCGCTGCGGCGACGACCATTTCAGAGCTCGAACAGCGTGTTGATTTTCTGCATCAGGAGGTAAAGGTCTATCTTTCGCAACTCGGTCGCCAGGAAATGAGCGCGGAAAATCAAAGGCGATCCGCTGAGCTGATCGATTATGCGGTTAATCTGGAACATATCGGCGACATTGTCGAGAAAAGCCTGCTGCCGACACTCGCCAAGAAAGCCGCATTGGGCTTGACGTTTTCAGAGGACGGATTTGGGGAGCTGACCCATCTCTTCGATCTGACGGTCGACAATCTCCGGACCGCCCAAACCATCATTGCGACTCGAGATTTCAACCTCGCGAAGCGTTTGATGGAGATCAAGATCGAAGTACGGCGCATGGAGAAGCTTTCCTCCGAACAGCATCTGGCAAGGCTTCGTGATGGAAGGATCGAGAGCCTTCGGACAAGCTCCATCCATCTCGATATGTTGCGTGATCTCAAACGCATCAATGCGCATATCGTGTCCGTTGCTTATCCGATAATGGAGGAAGCCGGGCTGTTGAGTGATAGTCGGGTCGTTTCCGCGTAGCGACACTTTATCGGATGAAATTCGTGAGCATCAACCGCCCACCTCATCGCGGTAGCACAGGGAGGACGGTTGAGGTCGCATCGCAAATGCCGTTCTAAAGCCGTATCGATGTGAAATAGCGGCCATTCAACATCGCATCCTGCAAGCAAAGCGTCCGGGGGGCACCCATCCCGTCAGGAATGGGGGTCTCCAGCAATTCCCGGAAAAGCTGGCCCGCCAGCGCGGCCATCCCCATCGCTTCGTTGAGATAAACCCGCGGCTTTGATTGCGCGTGTCGCATCGTGCCTCATACTGACATCCTGCCAATAACCGTTAAAGTGATCAGTGGTCTCGAACGGTGCTCGGACGCGGCTCAGCCTGCATCCGAAAGGGCTGGTGCCACGCATTGCCAACTTCGACGAATAGAGCATCCAGCTCATCGAGCGCCTGAGATTGCAGATCGACGCGACGGCCGATCCTGCATTGCAAGCACTTGAGAAGGAGTTTACCACCTATACCGGTCGGCCGCGCGGCAATGATGGGCCTTATGATGCGGCTGCTAACATCGCCGTACGACTACGACTCAGGATAGATGGCTACTTGCTATCCTTCATCATCACCGTCACTGTGTCCGGCACGCCGCTCAACGCCACGCTTGCGGAATTGGCGGTTGTATCCTTCTGTCCGGCGGACACGTAGACGGAGGAGCTCCTGTGCCGGTTGACAGCAGGCTGCAAATAGCAATGCGAGCAAGTGCGCTTAAAGACAATGTATCGCGGTCAGAGTCTGCATGTTTCGGTAATCGACAGCGTGCCCTCCAAAAGTCCGTGTCGGGTTAGCCGGCGCTCCCCAATAGTAAGACAGCGCGAATGGTCCGCCGAACGAGCTTTCTCTGTCATGCCGTATGTTTCCCAAGGGATGTCCCATCACAACGGGTGTTATCGACCCGAAAAATGGCAATAAAGGCACACTCATCCTTAGCGAGGCTCTATGGTTCGGGGATTTCCCCGGGCCGATAGTTGGGCAATCGGCTGGCGGGAAGGATCGAGACGAGAGCGAGGCCCGCCATGATGAGGAAGCCGATCTTAAGGGCAAGCAGGCGAGATTCTGTATTGATCCGTAATGCTTCTGCTTTCTGCTCTGGGCTAGCCGATGTCGCGTTAATGACACTTTCCAGCTGATCATTACTGACGAACGTGATGCTGTCGAGATTAACCTCCGTTTGAATCTCTATGGGCAAGGTCGGGTTCTGAGCCAGTTGCCGCATGACGGCGCTGCTGAGCAGGCCGACGAGAAGGGCTCCTGCGACGGCAGTACCGACAGCGGCTGCAAGGTTGTTGGTGGTTCCTCGCAAGGAACCAACGTCTCCGGCAAGTTCCTTTGGTGAAGCCGTCACCAGCACATTGAATAAAAGCGTGACAAGTGACCCTTGTCCGATGCCGAACAGGATCAGGCCAAAGAGGACCGGAACGGAACTCCAGTCGTTACGGACGACAAAGGCCAGCCAGATAAGCGCTACAGCACAGAGCCCGAAGCCGAAACGACCGATCTGCCGTGGCGTGAGTTTTCCATAGGTCCTCACGATCAGCATTGCAGCGAAGAAGACCGTCAGGTTGAACGGAAGCATGGCGACCGCAGTTGCAAGTGGCGAGCGTCCCTGGACGATCTGTATATAAAGCGGGACCGAGAAATTCAGCGCAGCCTCCAGCGCAACGACCGCAAACATCGCAAATACCGCGGCACGCTCCTGCGGTGAATCCAACACCTGCAGTGGCAGCAGGGGCGTCTTGTTGTGGGCTTCGCGGCGACGGGTCCAAAGAAAGAATGCCTGCCCCAATACGATACCGGCGACGACGAGGATCGGTGCAGGGGAGAGCCCCAGAACATTGAAAGGAGCCGTTGGACGTGCGAGCATGAGTCCCCAGCCGTTCAGATTGTTAAATCCGAAGCTGATTGAGATGATGGCTGCCGCAGCGAGCGCAACGCCGACCAGATCGATTTTCACATCTGGCCGCCCCCGATCTGGCTTCAACCGGAAGCTGAGAACTAGAACCAGCACAGATACAGCAATGAGGATACCGAAAACTGGGCGCCAGCCAATATAGGTTCCAAGAACGCCACCGATCAGGAAGGCCAGAACACCGGCACCAGCGCGCGCAGACCCGAGTGCGCCAAGAGCGGTTGCCTGTTGATTGCCTTGGTAATTCTCCGCTATCAGGGCAACGAGTGCAGGGACGATGACCGCACCTGCTGCACCACACAGCGCTTGCGCCATAATCATGACGGTTGCGTTGGGACTAAATGTCATCAGGATCTGTGCAAGGCCGAATATGATGACGGCCAGTCGGAAGACTTGCAAGGCACCAAAACGTTGCACAAGTTTGGCGCCCAACATCACGAAGCCTGCGACAATCATGGAATAGGCCACGATGCCTGTGGCAACGACTGTTGGCGCAACGTCGAAGCTTTCGACCATGCCACCCAATGCGACCGGTAGGGAGGCAACATTGAAAGACATGATGGCCTGGCCGAAGGCGATAGCGACCATTGGAATCCACGAAGTGCGTTCTTCGGAGTGTGAAGCGGGTGTAGAAACTGCCATTACCGATATCCCCTCTCGCCGTCAGCCAGATCAATCCATACAGTCCAGTCCTAGCTTGCCGGTGACGACATGAGCAGATCGAGCCCAAGCCGTTGCGACAAAAATTGCGCGGTCAGTTGTCCCCTGACGCTGTTTCCGGCGTCATCGAGCGGTGGGGCGAATGTCCCCAGACCGCCTTTACCGGGCGATACAGTGACAATACCGCCGCCGATGCCGCTTTTGCCAGGCAGTCCGATCTCGTAGAGCCAGTCTCCTGACGTTTCGTAAAGCCCGGCAGTGAGCATCACTGCGAGGGCATAGTGACAGACATCAGGTTTGACCACCTGCTCTTTTGTCAGCGGATTGACGCCCCCATGCGCCAGGGTGGCACCCATAACTGCGAGGTCTCTGGCACTCACGTTCAATGAACATTGCCGGGTGTAGAGTTCCACCGCTTCGACGGGATTGCTGTAGAGACGACCGGTGCTCTCCAGCATCCAGGCAATGCTCCGGTTGCGGAAATTCGTTTCCGAAGCCGAAACATAGACCTCTTCATTGACGGAAAGATTGCGCCCCGCAAAGCGAGACAGGCCTTGTTGAATGAAATGCCACTTCTCGGCTTCGGTCTTGCCCGGTACCAGACTTGTCGTTGCAATGGCGCCGGCATTGACCATTGGATTGGTGCGCCCATCCTTGTCGCGCTCGATACCTGCAAGCGAATTGAAAGCATGGCCTGTCGCATTTACGCCCAACCGCTCACGGGCACCCGTTGCGCCGATCAGATCACAGATGAGCGCAAAGATGAATGGTTTGGAGACGCTCATAATGGTGAATTCATGATCGGCATCTCCCACGGCGAACAGTTGACCGTCGATACCGGCCACACATATGCCGAACAGGCGCTCGGGCACCCTTGCCAGAGCCGGGTATACTTGTGAGTTCTTGCCGAGTCCGACGCTGCCGAACCGCTCATGCGCCTCAGTCACGAGTGTTTTGACGCGATCAGCAGGCGGTAATCTGCCTGTAGAGATGAATGTTGCATCGGGGTCGACAAGGGGATTTAGCAATTCCATGCAATTCCCTTTCATAATGCTTCACGGTTATACATCAAGAAGATCCGAACGACATGATCTGAGCATAAGTTCATCTGTCTTACAACCGAAATTCCTTAGTCTTATCTTTCAACTCAACCAAACGTAGCCGCATATTTTATGACTTGCCGGAAATTTGACTGTAATACTGGCGCGGACATGGCAAGCGAATATGATCGGCGCGCGTAGATCCCTCGCTCTGGCCAGACTGTGACACCTTAAGCTTGCGACAGAAATTCAATCAGGGAATTAGAGCCGCAAGGCGCGAATAGGAAAGTGACGCCTGTCGTACGTGCTGACCTACGCTTCCCGACAAATTTTTGTCTTTTGCTTGCGCGTGCGTCTTTATCCGGTGAGAACGGCAGCTGACGACACCTCGAAACTCATAGGTGCAGCTGGTTCGCCTCGCTGGTCTTTCTCTCAGCAGACAGATCACCAAGCCGGACCGGGTCCGGCGCCGACGATAGAAACGGCTCGATCAACCCACGAACCAGTGCTATCACGTCATTATGGACAGCAGCTACCACATCCATACGGACGGTTCCTTTGACGTTGCTTCGCACTCGGGGGGCTGGGCATTCATTGTCTACGAGGGCAATTGTCAGCGATATGCTGCGTCTGGCAGTGCACCGGGCATATCCAACAACAGTTTCGAAGTTCTTGCCGTGCTGAATGCGATGAACTGGATCGCCACCGCCATGCCGACTTGCGCGGTCACGCTTTGGACCGACTCCGCCTATGTCATGGAGGGCTGCCATCGCTGGAGAGCGATCTGGCGAAACAATGGCTGGAAGCGGCTTACGGCAAAACGTCACCTCCGGCGGCGCACCATTCCTGACATGGAGATCTGGCGGAAACTCGATCACCTTCTAGAACGCTACCCGCATGTGGCCATGACATGGTGCAAGGGCCACGCTGGTGTGATCGGCAACGAACTGGCTGACAGGCAGGCACGCAATGCGGCTCAAACGGCTTTTGCTACACGGCTGAATAATCCAGCGTCCGATGACGGCGTCGTTGCATAGCGTGATCTGGCGCCGGAGATGGCCCGCTCGCCGTTGTTGCTCATCGAAAGGATGCGAGCGAAGCACCATCTCTTCTTAATGTAGAACGATAAACCCTGCATTCGTTGGGTTTTATGCCTCAAAGACGACTCATAATTTATCCTTGTGATACCTGTGTGGACAATCGATCTTCCTGCTCGTTCCGTGGGGGTGCCGGTATTCTTCGCGCGAACACACAACAGCGAGCTTATCCTGCTGACCATTTTTGTTCATGACATGGACGGCAAATCTTTGATGGGTTATTTGGAGTAGAAAACGGAGATTGTGGGCGAGGTTTGGCGATAGGCTCGGCAGAGCGATGCTTTCTTGGAGTTGGCAACTGCAAAAGGTCCTTCAAACCATCTCGTTTGTTAATCTTCAACCTCTTAATTACGGCCATCGTTCCAGAGCGTCTCTGCGGCGGCGCAACCGTGATGAGATCGTTTAGGCTTGCCTTGACATCGAAAGCCGCGGTCGGGGCTGGAGCAAATTTAGCGCGTCCCTCGGCCGGTTTTTGTTGCAAGCTGTTGGTCAATGGATGACAGATATTATCTGGGCTTTCAATTTGAGCCTGCGCAATCTGAAGGAAATGATGGCGGAATGTGGCATTGATCTCGATCATTCAACCGTCCACAGCTGGGTCATCTGCTTCAGTGCAAAACTGCTTGAACTGTTCAATCGGAAAAGCGTCAGGTAACACGCAAATGCAACCGCGATGAGACGTACATCAAGGTCAAAGGCGAGCGGCTGTACATATAGCGTGCGATGGTAGGCCAGTGTGCATCAGCATCGATGGAAACGAGACCAATAGGATTACTGTTTTACAATGTGATGCAGAGAACCGGCTTAGACAGATCGGCAGACCTATTGTCATTCGCTCCAGCAAATACATGAACAACATGATTGAGCAGGATCGCCGTCGCATAACACGACCCACACGCTTCGTGCTTGGTTTCAAGTCAGAAACGGCAGCCGGTATCACGCTCGCCGGTATAGAACGCGTTCACAGGATGTGTAAACAAAAAGGCATCGCTTCAGCGCAAATGCACTCTCTACCAAACAACACTCCAAAGCACTCGCTGCACAATTGCGCCCAGAGAGAACCCATCCTCCGTTCAACTCATATCTTCGCAACACAATCCAGTAGAGTCGATGTTTCTTCCTTGTATATGTTTGGACAATATCGCGACTATATTAATCTCAATGGAAATATCCGCGAGTCGTTCTCTGGCGGCTTTTCGGAAAATCGTTAAGCCAAATCAGTTTCTGAAAAATCATTGCCTTTATATAGAAGCGGCAGTCGGTATGCTTTGGCCGCAGCGTAGGCAAAACAGTCACCAAAGTTCAGCTTAGCTTTATGGCCGGCCACTTTTCCATAGTGTATTGCAGCCTCGGTTGCGAGGTTGCCGACTTTCGCATCGATGGAAATGTCTTTGGCATCCAGCACGTCAATTATCTCGTCAACGATAGCTTTCGCTTCCGCTATGATAGCCGACCGGTCAACCTTACCTTTGGCGGCCTCTATTGAGATACGTGCAATCGCCATCGTAGCCTCAAAACGAACAAGGGGAGAGACATACAGGCCCTTCTTCTCCTCATTTAGCCGCTTCTCGATTTCCTGATACCCCGGCTCTTCATTTAGAATAGCAACAATGATGGAGGCATCTACAAAACTCAATCCTCTTCCTCCCACAACTCATCCATCTGTTGCTTATGGTTCACGTCAGGAACAGCTGTACCCAGAACCCGCCTTTTTTTCGCACGGATCGCTGCTAGCTTGTCTCGCAAGGGCGTCTGGTGGCTGAGACGATCAGCTTCATGCTGTAGTGCCATGCGGATTGCACCGACTTTTGTTCGGACGCCACTTTGTTTCATTATTTGATCCAGCAACGCATCGACGGTAGGATCATTGATATTGAAGGGCATTTTTGTACATCCTTTCTTGTACAAGAGTTGACACATTTATGTGCATAACGCAAGCTTTTTATGCCGCCCTTCCACCTCTAGGTTTTGTTGCAAGCTTTTGGTCAGTGGATGATCTGATATTATCTTGGCTTAAAATTGGGCCTGCGCAATCTGATGGAAATGATGGCGGAACCTGGCATTTTGGTGATTGGGAAAAGGTCGCGAAATGAAAATGGGATCGGAATGCGAACCGCAGTCAAACAGGGGCTGGCGTTCTTCAGTCGCGCAGAACGAAATGGATCATCAGAAAGAGGATGATGAACCCGATGAAAGTGGCGGCGAGAACAATTGAGATGATACTGGCCAGATCCATTGCGCTTCCCGTCCCTTAACCTGCTGTTTCAGGATCTGCTGGCAACCAGATGTCCTGTCGGTGAGGCCGTAGACTTGCTGGCTGGCGATAGCCGGTCCGGCTCCGGTTGCGCGAAACGCGGCGTCGGAACGCCCTTCTATCCAATCGAACAGGGTTATGACTGTAGTTATGAATGGCTTTGCCATCGCAGGCAAGCTCATTGCCTTCTCAAGGGGCGGTGCGTCGGGAAAGGCCCTTTCTGCGCGTTGTGCTTTGACTGGACATGCGGAGGATCTGCGTGATGTCATCGGCAATTGTTTGACAAGCTGCATAAGGCAGCAACAGGCTGAGTCCGTCCGCATGCGCGACGAATGGCGGCGCATGAAAACTTGGCTGGCGATCAACAGTCGATGGAAGCCGATAGATGAGGGGAGAACCTGGGCAAAGGGTTCTTCAAATTGCCGCCATCGTGCTTTGGCGTGATGGAAATGGGCGAAACGTCATCAGGATCAGCACGGCCGCCACCCCCATGCCCGATGAGCCAATATACATCAGGACATAGGAATCGAAGCGATCATAGACCAACCCACCCAGAAGGGGTCCTGTCGACATGCCAAGGCTGCCAGCCATGGCTGTACCTCCAATGATGGTACCCATCATTTTCATCGGAAAATTTTCTCTTATGATCACGGCGTAAAGTGGCATTGTACCGGCATAGATGAAACCCACCAATGCAGCGAGCGCGTAGAAGGGTGCAAGTGTTGAGATAAAAACATAGGCAAGCACGCCAAAGGCCTGAGCGAGAAGCCCCATTACCAATACCCGCTGGGCGCCGAACCGGTCGCCGGCGAGCCCGAAACCGATACGGCCAAACATGCCGGCCAGTCCTTCAACGCTATAGATCGAGACCGCTGAAATCATCGGGATGCCGCAGGTCACGGCATAGCTCACCGTGTGAAAGATTGGGCCGGAATGCGTTGCACAGCAAAAGAAATTTGTCAACATCAGTGTGAAGAATTGTGGCGATCGGACTGCCTGTTGCACTGACATATCCGCCTGGAGCGCATCGGCCAGCATTTCGTTTGAACCTTTATGCATCGCTGGAGGGCTACGCACCAGGCAAGCTGCAGGTATCATCAGGCTGGCGGCAATGCCGGCAATAATCAACATTGCGCTGCGCCAATCGTGCAGTGTCACCAGCCACGCCGTCAAAGGTGCCATTGTCAACGGAGCCATGCCCATGCCGGCGGAAACCAACGAAACTGCCAGGCCGCGCCTGGTTTCGAACCAGCCGGTGACGCATGCCATCATTGGTGCGAAGACGGCGGCAGTCGCTGTCCCGACCAGCAGACCAAAAATCAGTTGGAATTCGCCAAGAGTTTCAGCCCGGCTGGCGCGTGCAAGGCTCAAAGCAAGCATCACCGAGCCTGCCAGCACGATCGGGCGGGGGCCGAACCGATCGGAGAGGCTTCCCCATACGATACTTGCCGCCGCCATCGCGAGAAAGCCGAACGTCATTGCCGAGGATATTCCGGTGATCGACCACCCCGTCTCCTGAGCGATGGGTCGCAGCAGAACGGGCAATGAGAACATGGCCCCGGCGGCGACACATCCCAGAAGGCCGCCTGCCGCGACGATCATCCAACGGTAGGAAATGCGCATGCTCTTCCCCGATAGGTATCTTCGGCATCCTTGGACGCTGGAGGAGAATTGCTCCCAGCAGGTGCGGTTAGCACTGCCTTCGGCACCTGCGCGCGTTTTCGGTGCTTGTTTGTGGATCAGCTCTGGGACGGCTTCCAGTCGGATGCTGGAATGGTATTCACCATCCAGGGAATGCCGAACCGATCAACAAGGGAGCCGAAGCCTGGTGACCAGAAGGTTTCGCCGAACGGCATTACCGCTTTGCCACCTTCAGAAAGCTGCTCGAACCAGCGCTGGGCTTCGGCTTTGTCCGACGTGTGCAACGTGACGTCAAAGCCGTTTTTTGGCTTGTCCACATTGCGAGCCCATTGCACATCCGTGTCTGCACCCATCAAGGCCTGGTCACCCACTTCGAGCCAGCAATGCATCAGCCATGTTTTGTATTTTTCATCGGTCAGCGGCATGTCCGGCGGGCCGTCGCCATAGGGTATCGCGGCCGTAATCTTTCCACCGAGAACTCTTGCATAGAATTCGAAGGCTTCACGGCACTGACCCTGAAAACTCAGGCTGGTGACGATCCTCATGATCTCTCTCCCATTAAAATTGACGTGTATATCCTGTCATCCGACCGGTCGGCCTGTCCGTCAGCAGGGTTTCCCTGACCCATGCAGCGTCGCAATGATTACGCTGCCTCGCCACTCCGCGGCCTGCGGCTATGAAAAGCGATTGGTATCTTGCTTATATAGATTGATATCAACCTAATTATTCAGCCATGTCAATTCGACATGCCAATGATACTGTCATTCCTTGTCACCAGAGCCTCGCACAATTCTGGCTTGGTCGCGGACCACTCGACCGATCGATCAGGAGCCACCGCCAGCCCCGAGAAGGCGTCCTCCATGTCACCAGCGCTATGATCGCCGGTGGTCGCGTGGCTCGCTGAATGACACGATAAAAAAGAAAGAATAAAAGTAAATTATCGTATAGAATTTCTAGAAATATCTGTCTTATTTTTAAATATTTTTCTCTATAATAAATGCCTCATTATAATATTTCGAAAATGTTATTTGACAACTTCCATCAAAAATATTACATGATGGGCATCGATATTTTCTTGAAGAGTTTTTGCTTATTGCACAGTTAGCATGGTGCGCTGAACGAACCCCCTTTTTAAAAATCGTATCTGTTTACGCCACGTAACCTCGTGTCGTTATTTATAATCTTTACGAAAGGGTTCATCATGAACACCGGAACAGTTAAGTGGTTCAATTCGACAAAAGGCTTTGGCTTCATTCAGCCTGACAATGGTGGTGCGGATGCGTTCGTTCACATCTCGGCCGTTGAACGCTCTGGCCTGTTTTCACTCACAGAAGGCCAGAAGCTGACTTACGATCTCGAACAGGATCGTAAGTCCGGTAAAATGTCGGCGTGTAATCTTCAGGCTGCATAAGGACGTTTTCCTCTATCTTTGACCACGGATGTACTGGCATTGATTTGAAGATTACGTCGAAAGGGTCGAGTGCACGCTCGGCCTTTTTTATTTGCTGCATCATAAAGGTGATCAAACGTTAACAGGGAGGTTTAATTGCATAGGCCATCAAATTATTCGGTCAGGAACTATCCCCCGTCAAAGAATGAGTCTATTCTTCACTTGGCCCAACCGGCACCCATTCGCTCTCTAGATATCAAGAAGCCATTTTCCAGCGAATGGTCTAAACTTTCTAACGTCTTGCAGCGTAGTGGCGGCGGTTGTTCGAGGAGCCGTGCGCGTTAGCAATACGAAAGGTGAAAACGGGAGATCAGAAAATTGATCAAACACCACACCACCAATGCGCTTTTCAAACCTGTACTCTCTCGGATGGAAGCGCAGAAAGCCGCGACCGATAAGACAGCCAAAGCGATCATGGTCCAAGAAAAATCCGTCTTGGATGCTAAAACGCAGCGTTTAAGGGCGGCAAGGATCGCGCGCGATCACAAAATTTAAGAGCGGGCTTCATTCCATATGCCGCTTCGCGTCTGCAATCAGGTGATCGATCACCCGCTTCATGTCAAAAGGAAGCTGCAGCGTGAATGCATTCCTCGCGAATAAAGGGGCCCATTGCTTACGAAAAGTCCTCTGAGCCCCGCCCATGTGAGAGGGGAGCGACAATTCATCGAGTAACCAGGGATGCTCCAAAGAATGTGCCGCTCGTCAGCTTATCACCGCAGACAATCAGGATGCGAGCATTCACAAGGCAATTGCGAAGGCTCAGCCTGAAACGGGTGCGATAAACTGTGCTGCTCATCCGCTGAACTTGGTTCGTCTGGGTCTGCTCATGTCGACGCAAAGCGTTCAATCGGCTTGAAGTTGATTTTTCCAATCCGATCAGCAAGAACGCTTTGTTGCGGTCACCCAACCCCTGCATCGGATCAGCCGTTGCGATCGCTGCTGCTGCGCCAAATGGGGCGGTTCAAGAGGACCATGTCTTGAGTATTTTGCGCAATGTTGAGAGGCTCTGATAGCCGGCTTCCGTTCCTGCCACAGCGAGTGGGATCCCCTCTGCTAAGCGACGCATGACATGCGAGACCCGCAGTCGCTGTCGCCATTCGATGAAACTCATGCCTGTTTCCGATCGAAATTTGCGCGTCATTGTCCGACGGCTCATACCGACCTTATCAGCCCAGTCATCGATGGTGAGTTTATTGCCTGGATTATCGAGCAGATCCCGGCAGAGTCTGCGCAGCTGCTTTTCGGACGGGAGCGGAACGGTATAGGGCTGTGGATCTGCATTGCGAATTTCATCAAGAATGAGCGCCGCAAGATGGTGTCCTCTGCCGCTTTCATCATAGAGCACCGGTTCATTGGCGAGCGCCTCTATGCTTGCATCAAGCAGCGCTGAAACTTTCACAATCCTTGTCGGCCCCCAGAAGCCCCGCAAGACGCTTTCCTCCAGATAGACAGAATGCATTCTGCATTCTCCGAAGGTTTGAACCGCATGCGGCAGGTCAGGGGCAATGAGTATTGCGTAGCCGCCGGGTAGCATGAACGCGCCTTCTTCGGTCATCGCGGTCATATAGCCGCTGTTTCCCACCAGAAACTGCCCGCGTCGATGACTATGCCAGCCGAAATTTGTAGTCGTTTTGTATTCACGCCGCATCACAGCCAGCGGTCGGTCGATGTTCTGATAGTCGATGGCATGCTTCGGTCGCATTCTAACTTCCAATTGGCCCAATTTGACTAAAAAAGTCATATTTGACGGAAATTGCAGAATTTTGACCCGATTGCAACCGAGTTTGGCCTGACTCAACAGCTGATGATGAATATATTCTGGCGCGCAACGCATGGATATGCGTGTGTAATTTAGAATTATTCTGAATTCTACAATTGCGCAACCTCAAAGATGACAGTCAAAGCCTGCGGTCGTTATCGTCAGCGGGACATAAATCGTTCGCTTGATGAACGACCAGGAGAGCCGAATTGAAGACGAGTGGCGTCGCTGCCTGCGAACGAAATCCAAATCACAAAACAGATCGTTTCTCTTTGCAGGCGTTACTCAAGGCGATGTTGCTGTCGGGTGTGGCTGCACTTGTGCTGTCCAAGCCGGCGATGGCTCAGGAAGCGGGTGCTATTCAACTCAATACTATTGAGGTTCAGACAAGCGGAGGCACCGGGCCGCGCATCCCGGTGAAGGGATATATTTCTGACTACAGCCGCGCCGCCACCAAAAGTGACATGGCTCTTCGTGAAGTCCCGCAATCAGTCTCCGTTGTAACCCGCGATAATATGAATGACAGAGCTGTTCAGTCGGTGAGTGAAGCGATGCTTTACAGCGCAAATGTGAACGCTCAGCGTTACGGTGCAGACGTTCGATCTGATTATTTTACCGTCCGCGGTTTTCCTGCGGATCTTTATCTCGACGGTTTGCGCATTCCCCAGATTGCAAGCCAGTCGGGTGGTTACTCCGGCTTTGTCGTCGAACCCTATTCGCTTGAAAGCGTGGAAATCCTGCGCGGGCCAAGTTCGGCCTTGTTTGGACAGAGTAACGTTGGCGGCATCGTCAATATGGTCAGCAAACAGCCGCAGGCTGAAGCCGCGCATCAGGTCTATCTGCGTGGTGGCAGCTTCGCGCGCAAAGAATTGGGTTTCGACACCACCGGGTCGATCAATAATGATCCGCGACTGACCTATCGGCTCAATGGCATGTTCCGTGACAGCGATACTTCCTATGATTTCGGAAAGAACAATCGTTTTGCGATCAATCCAAGCATCGCATGGCGTCCGGATGCGGAGACGAGCCTGATCGTATCGGGCGGCTATCTCAAAGATGATATGGGACAGGCCGGTGTTATCATTCCGGCTTATGGCAGTGTTCTTCCGACCCCGTCAGGGCAAAACATTGCCCGTGATTTTTCCGATGGAGACCCACGCAGCGCCGTCTACAAAAAGGAAATCGGCTACGTCGGATATGCATTTGAACATCGCTTCAATGATACCTTCACGCTGCGTCAGAATTTCCGCTACTCGCACATGAAAACCGACTACCGCAACCTGTTCACCGGCGTCCTGCCATCGAGTGGCTGGGACGGTCATACCATTCCGCGCACCAATTACCTCGCTCAGCCGGAACTGGATGCAATTGCGTTTGACACGCAACTGGAATCCCGTTTCGAGACCGGCCCATTGTCTCATACCTTGCTGTTTGGTGTTGATCAGCAGTGGCAGCGGTTGGACAATCACACAGCGTCTGCGAGTGGTCCTTCTCAAGACCTGTTCAACCCGACCTACGACAAATCCATAGCCAGGCTTTCGCCCACGACACGTCTGTTGCAAAAGCAGTATCAGACCGGAATCTATGTGCAGGATCAAATCGAGGCGGGAAAACTTCGCGTTACGCTCGGTGGACGCAAGGATTTTGCCCGCATCGATTCCGAGCAGACGACCCTGTCTACGGGCCGCAGCGTGGATTATGATCAGAATCCCGATAAATTCACCGGGCGGGTCGGGGTAGCTTATATTTTCGATTCAGGTTTTGTCCCCTACGCGCTCTATTCGACGTCGTTCCTGCCGACGCTTACCCTTGCCGACACGCCGTTGAAGCCGACAACCGGTACCTTGAAGGAGGTCGGTCTGAAATACGCGCCGGAAGGCGAGGACTATTCGCTAACACTCTCGGCATTTGAGGCTGAACAGCAAAATGTCGTCAATCGTATCTCCGGCATTTACTATCAAACCGATGAAGTGCGTGTTCGCGGGGTTGAACTGGAAGCAACGGCACGCTTGTGGGACCGGTTGAACCTCACGGGTGGACTGAGCTTCCAGGATCCGGAAGTCAGCGAAAGCCAGAATCCGGCTCAGATCGGCAAACTGCCTTATACGGTTCCGAAGAACCAGCAGTCACTTTTCGTCAGCTATGACATGCCTTTGCCAAACAGCATCGATGGCACGCTCATTGTTGGCGGCGGGGTGCGTCGTATTGGCAAGACGGCGGGTGACACGCTCAATACATTCTACGTGCCATCCTATACACTGCTTGACGCGTTCCTGCGTTACGATCTTGGTAACTATCGCTTGCAGGTCAACGCCTATAATCTTGGCGACAAGAAATATGTGGCAGGGTGCAATTCCACAAGCCAGTGCTATTTTGGCCAAGGCCGATCCGTTGTGGCAACGACGAGCGTTCGATGGTAGCAGGCTTATCCCGTCGCGGGTTTCTGGTTGGAGCGGCTTTGACCGCGCTTCCGCGCATAGGTGCCGCCGACGTGCCTCGCAAAATCGTGACCCTCGAATGGGCCGAAACCGAAATGGTTCTCTCACTGGGGCTTGTTCCTGCGGGCGTGGCTGATCTGGGTGGCTACAGGCGATGGGTTGGGATCGACAATGAAGCGCTGGTTGGCGCCCTTGACGTGGGGGGCCGCCAGCAACCAAGCCTTGAAGCGCTGATGCGCATCAAACCGGACCTGATCGTGACCTCTGCCTTGCGCCATGCGACGATTGCGGCCCGGTTGAAAGCAATCGCTCCGACGCTTCTCCTGGATGCAGGCACCAATGCTCCGGATTTCTATGAGGCCACAAAACGCGATCTTTCAACTGTTGCAAAAGCCATCGATCGCGCGGGAATCGGGGAGGCAGAATGGCAGTCATTTGAGGAGCGACTGATTGCTGTTGGAAAAAACAACCGCGATTCCGTCAAGCTGATTGTTGCACAGCCGTTGCCTGGGGTTGCCCGGTTGCGCGTTTTCACGTCGAATTCTCTGATCATGAGGACGCTTCTGCAAGCCGGGTTCGCGCTTGGTGCCGAGTTTGGCACTCAGCCCTTTGGCTTTACAACGATTGGGCTTGAAGAGCTGGCAAGCGTGAGCGTCGATACAAAACTGCTGATGCTCGGTGACGCTGTGCCCGATGAGCTGAGCCAAAGCGCCATCTGGTCTGTTCTGCCGATGGTTGCCGCCAAACAGGTCTATGCGATCGGTGGTGATATCTGGCCATTCGGATCTACCAGGTCAATGGCGCGGCTGGTTGAGAAAACGACCAGCGCGCTCGCAGTCTGAATGGAAATCGTGCGATGAGTGCGGTACCCTAGCGGGATTGCTTGCGCATCAAGACAATAAACAATGGGGTCCCGATGAAGGCGGTCACTATGCCTGCCGGGATTTCATGAGGCGCAATGATGGAACGTCCGATCATGTCCGCCAAAACAGTCAGGAACGCGCCGATCAGTGCCGTGACGGGCAGGAGATGCCGATAGCGTGCGCCGCAGCATAGACGCGCCGCATGCGGTGCAATCAATCCCACAAAGCCGATGGCGCCGACCGCAGCCACCGCGCCTGCAACACAGAAGGCGGCGAGCACCATCGCCCATATCCTGGTTGAGGCGGGATCAACCCCTAGCGATTGAGCCCCGTCATGACCGAGCGCGAGTATATCAAGCCGCTTTGCAAGCGCCAATGTCAGCAGCGGCAGGATTAGCCAGGGCGAAAGCGCTTCAACATCCTGCCAACTGCGCGCATGGGTCGATCCCGCAAGCCAGGAAAGAGCTTCCGCAACCTGCAGCTTGGCCTCAATCACCACAAGGGTGCTTAAGGCTGACAGGCTGGCTGCAATCGCCAGTCCGGTCAAGGCGATGCTCGCTGGCGATAAACGACGCCCGACTACCGCTATCAAGACAACGACGCTACCTGCACCCAGGGCGGCGAACAAGGCAAAGAGGGGGCTTCCCGGAACAAAGCCTATCAGGAGTGCAAGCAGACTTGCCAGCGCGGCCCCTTGCGCAAGCCCAAGCGTTTCTGGCCCTGATAACGGGTTTCTGGTCACGGCCTGAAGCAACAATCCTGCCACGGCCAATAATGCGCCAGCGCCCATCGCGATCAAAACCCGAGGCATGCGCAGCGTATAGGCGATACTCCAATCGATTTGTCTGCCCAATATGCCGTCGCCCAATGTGAGCCCTGCGAAGACTGCTGCGGACAGGACCAGCAAGAGGCAGCCATAAAGCATGGGCTTTCGAGCAAACAGCACGGTGGCGAGCAAAACATTGGCGCGACTGCCTGCCTCCGTTTTCACCTTGCGAAGTATCATGATCAGAACGGGCGCAGCCAGACACGCCGCGAGAATCCCGGTTGGAACGACCCTGCCTTCCTTGCTCAACCCTTGCGCAATAACGTCGGCGCCCAACAAGGCGACCGCACCCCAAATACATGCAGCTGGCAACAGGATACGATGTTTGATTAAACCAACTGCCCGCAAGAAATTCGGTACGGCGAGGCCGATAAAGCCAATCGGTCCGGCGATGGAGACAGCTGCTCCAGCCAGGATGACGGACAGCAAAAGCCCAATGATGGCTGTGGCTTTTCCCAGGCCGAGGCTTGAGGCAATATCATTGCCCAAATTCATGACATCAAATTGTCTGCCAAACATGATCAGCAGTATAATTCCGGCGAAAACCAGTGGAACGAGCGATAGGATTTTGTTCCAGCCGGTCTGATCCAGAATGCCCGAAGACCAGAGAATAATTCCGGATGCACGATCGTCTGCGGTTAGAATGATTGCTGCGGTCAGTGCTGAAAACGCCAGGCTGACCGCAACCCCCGCCAGTGCCAGCCTGACGGGTTGCGCGCGCAATCCGCCCCCCACGGACAAGCAAACCATCCCACCGATCGCGCCGCCGAGAATGGTTGCTGCGAAACCAGGAAACGCAAAGGGCAACAACAGGCTCGATATGACGAGAGCGAGTTGTGCGCCGCTGGTCACTGCTAGAATATCAGGCGCGGCGAGTGGATTGCGCAGGATCGTCTGCATGATGGTACCGGCAGTTGCGAGGGCCGCTCCGACGAGGATGGCTGCAAACACCCGCGGGAGCCGGATCGTTTCGATGATGATCTGTGCAACCGATTGCGGCCTTGCGGGTGCCAGCAACAGATCCTTTATTGTGACCTGACCACTGCCGGCAATCAGGTCTGCAAAGGACAGAAGCACCAGCAACACGATTCCGAGGATGATCGGGATTAAAGCGAGCCCGAAAGCGCGCGATCGCATCGTGGTTGCAGCATTCATTTTCATTTTCTCACGGCCGATCGCGATGATGGACCCAGCGGGGAAGGCAGAAGGGGATCGGTAAATCCGGATGCTGGGTAATATCGATCTCGAAATCAAATGCCTGTTTGAGATGCGGCTTTGTGAAGACGGTTGCAGGCTCCCCTGTTGTCATCACATGGCCTTCGCGCATCAGGATCACATGATCTGCCAGTTCAATCACCTGGTTGAGATCGTGGAGGACGGCAACGATCGTCAGCGCGCGTTCCCGGTTCAGCTTTTTCAACAGCGATAACAGTTCAGACTGGTGTCTGATGTCGAGGAAATTCGTCGGTTCATCGAGAAAAAGTACAGTGGGATTCTGCGCAAGGGCGAGCGCAACCCAGGCCCGTTGCCGCTCACCACCAGACAGCGATGCCACATGCCTTTGACGCAAGTCTTGCAGACCAACCTGGGCAATTGCATCCTCAATAAATCGTTGATCTTCCGGTCCCAGTCTTGAGAACAAACGTCGATGCGGATGTCGACCATTTTCAACCAGTTCCTCTACGGTCAGCCCGGCCGGCACTTCGGGCATCTGTCCAAGAACAGCGATCTTGCGGGCCAGATCAATGCGCCGTAAACGGCTGATATCCGTTCCTTCGAAGAAGACGGTGCCTTGCGAGGGCGCTTGTAGTCGCGCCATACTCCGCAACAAGGTGCTTTTCCCTGAACCATTTGCGCCGCAGATCACGGTTATTTTTCCTGGCGCAATGGAGACGCTGACTGCGGCTAAAGCCGATGCATTGTCAAAGAGGACGGACAGATCGGTGACACGAATAATTGCATCTTCCATTCTCTCTGATCCTCTTAACGCTGCTTCTATTGCGGGTGGGAATAAGCAACATGGCGGCTCCAGGCAAGGGGGATAGCGGACTGAAGGGTTCTGTGACAGAAAATTCGTTTCGGTGGTGCGGTTTCTGTCCCCACTCAGCGAATTCGATTGCCGGATAGTTTGCCGGAAATCCTAGCCGTCCAATACCGGCTGCACGCTATGCAGGCCCAGCAACGGCTTCGAGAGCCGCCCATCAAATCCGGCGAGGAGGGATGATAGCCATGGCTCCCGCGAGACGCACGGAATTCCGCATTGAGGTCTTGCTCAGTCGGCCGGTTTGAGTTCGGCGAATTTGGCGGCCATCGTCGGATTGCCTCGCGTTAGACGCTTCACCGTCAGATCCTCCGCCTTGTCGTTTGCAAGACGAAGATTGTTTGCTGATTTGTGCAGCGCATCCTTGGTTTTTTCCAGGTCTGTGATGGCTTCATCGATCCGCCTGATCGCCTCTTCGAAGCCATCTGAGGCCAGCCGCCAGTTTCGCCCGAAAGCCGTTTTGAAATCGTCAAGCTGAGATTCAAAATGAGTGATGTCGACATGCTGCGCTTTCACCAGCGCCAGTTCAGTCTTGTATTTGAGAGCACTCATCGCCGCATTGCGCAAAAGCGTGATGATTGGCATGAAAAATTGTGGCCGGACCACATACATTTTTGGATAGCGGTGCGAGACGTCGACAATACCGGTATTGTAAAGTTCACTCTCGGGTTCAAGCAGTGAAACCAGCACCGCATATTCGCAGCCCTTGGTGGTGCGATCCTTGTCGAGCTCTTTGAAAAAATCCTCATTCCGCTTCTTGGTCGCCGTCTCATCATTCTCATTCTTCATCTCGAACATGATCGAAACGATTTCGGCACCGGTGTCGTCCATATCGCGGAAAACAAAGTCACCCTTGCTGCCGGTACGCGCATCATTGTCCTTTTCAAAATAGGCGCGGGGAAATGCGGTTGCCCGAATGCGGTCGAACTCTGTGGCACAATGTTGTTCGAGCGTTTCACCGATCATCTTTGTCGACAGCTTCAGTTTCATATCGCGCAAGCGCTCGATGGCGTCGTCGCGATCTCTGAGTTGTGTTTCATACTTGTCGCGGAGAGCTGTTTCGGCCAGTTGCTTTTCCAGCTCGACCCGAGCAAGACCATTCTTCAGCGCCTCGCGCTCCTTCTCAACCACACCGACCGCTTCGGTCACAGCAAGTTTCTGTGCAAGCTCACTTGCATCAAGCCTGGCTTTGAGGCTCTGGATTTCGGCATCCTTGGTTGACGCCGTCTTCTGCAGTTCGGCGACCAGCTTCGCCTCTGCGAGTTTGGAGGATGCGTCCTGATCGCGTCGGGCCTTCTCAAGGTCGTTGAGCAGGGCGTCGCGCTGCTTTTCCACAGCGCTCAATGCCTCGGCGATCGCCAATTTTCCTGAAACTTCGCCGGCTTCAAGCTTCGCCTGTAGATGCTGGATTTCAGAATCTTTGGCTGAGCTAACTTTCTGCAATTCCTGAGCGACCCTGGCCTGCGCAAGTTCAACGGCGTTGCGCTTGTCCTGTTCGGCCAGTTCCAGCCGCTCATGCAACTGCGTCTCGAAATCAGTGTCCCGGACCTGTTTTAGGATATCGGCATATCCTGCCTCATCAATCTTGAAAGCCTTGCTGCAATGGGGACAGATGATCTCATGCATGATTGTCTCTTATAATCTCTGGCTTGAAAGGTTTGAAACCGGGGAGCAGACGAAACGGACCGATGATCGTGGAAAGGATGCCGATCGTGTGGTCAAGCTATTTCCGATCGTAAACAATGGCAACAAAAGTCGATCCTGCAGCGCTGGCAGTGTTCCGCGTGCAAGGCCGTGGCATTCTCGCAAGGATCCGCTGAGGCAATTCCCTGACCGGCTGAGCGTCCCGGTTCAAGAAGCGACGGGTCCATCGACACCATCTGCTGCATGCAATGATGCACTGCAAAAAGCGACGCCCGCGATTGAAATCAAATCGCAGAAGGCATGCAGGAAAGGCCGTGCTGGAGAGCGTGGGAAAGTTCAACATCTAAAAATATCTATTCTATCAATAATCTGTTTCTAACATCGTCTTAAAGGGGCCAACCCGGAGCCTCCGATTGGCAACCAGGCATTACATGGCGCGCAACGGCATGCAAAGCATGCTCTGAGAAGCTGGCCGCATTCTGCATTTCCCTGCAACTTGGGTCTCAGTTTGGACAAAGTCGCGTTGCATCTTTGGCTGACAGCTTGAGAGCGCAAGGGGATGCAACCCCAACGAGGATCCCTGCCTTGTAGCAAGGGCGCTCCTGCAAGGTCAACTCCGCTGAAAATTGCCTGGATTGATAGCCGGTTTCACGGTGGCGGAAGCTCTAAAGCGCGGAACAAAGCGCTGCCATTCTCGTTTTAAAAGAGAAGGGAAAGCCAATGAACAGATTTTGGGATAAGCCGATTGAGGTCGCCGGAATCAATGGCGTGACCAATCAGATCAGGAGCGCCGAGGAAGCCGCCGCTTTCATTCTGGATCGATGGCCGGCCGAGATGACGGCCACGATGCTCAAGCCGCTTGAGAAACTGATCGCCGTCCTAGATGATGGGATCTGCCCAGAGGATGCGAGAGCGGAGTTTATGATCGCAATTCAGCACATTCACCGGTTTCACAGCTGATCTGCCGACGCCAGATGATCAAACTGGCTTGATTATCTGCGGTATATATCTTGCATAAGCCAAAAGCAAAAACCACGGGAAAGCCCGTGGTTTTTCAGTTTTCATCACTTCATCAACAGGGCAACTCGTCTGTTTTCCTCCAGCGCTCCTGTCACAAAGGCACGCGATTTGTCGTCATCCAACCCCTCAACTTGCTGTTGTAGGATAACAATATCATCGGAAATGCTGGATATAAGTGCTTGTTTCGCATCAGCGTCCAGCTGCGCAATGATCCTTCTGAGAACGTTGCGCAAACTATATAGCTGTCCCATTAAATGGGCGCAGCGCGCCTCTTCATTCGCCAATCTAGTTGTTCCGTTCTAGCAAGCCTTCCCGTGCACGCGATGATAATCACCGGAAGGGCAATTGGTTCCAGGACGGTCTTAATATCGCTTGACGATCAAGATTTTCCCGTGTCAGCGCGGAGTTTGAAGAGAGGGGCAGTCATAACCGCCTCAAGCCCGGTCGTCTCGTAACGCAGGTTGACATCCCCGGTACCAAGCAAGCCGGTTCGGATCAGCTTTGTGCCAAAGCCCTTTCGACTTGGTGCCGTGATCTGGGGTCCGCCGCTTTCTTTCCAGTAAAGGGTCAGCGTCTCGGTGCCGTCCAGTTTCACAATCTCCATCCTGATCTGCACGCGGCCACCTTCTTTTGAAAGTGCACCATATTTAATGGCATTGGTCGTCAATTCGTGAATGAGAAGCGATATCGATGCGACGCCCTTTGAGCCTATTGCAATCTCGGGGCCCTCAATATCCATTTTCTCGGCTACGCCCAGAGCAGAGGCAATACCGCCCATAAGTTGCGAGAGGGAGCTCTGCGAATTGTTCTGCAGGCGCAGGATCTCGTGTGCCTGGCTAAGGGCATGCAGCCTTTCGGTGAATTTGCTGCGCTGCTCGGTGTCGGCATCGACAAAAGTCTGATTGGCAATGGAATTGACGATGCTGAAGGTGTTCTTGATGCGGTGGGCGAGTTCCGAATTGAAGATCGAGGCGCGCTTTTCGGCCTCAACCTTTCCGGTGGTTTCGACAACCGTGTCGATCATCCCCCCGACATCACCACTTTCAAGCAGGATCGGGCTGTAGCAGAACGTGAAATAGCATTCTTCAGGATATCCGTAGCGATTGATCACCAGCGGAAAATCCTCGATGAAGGTTGCTTCGCCCTGATAGGCCTTCTCGACGATGGGCTGAATTTCGGGCCATGCCTCTGCCCAGATAGCCCTGAAAGACTTGCCCATGCAGTTTTCCTTGGCACCAAGGATAGGACGGAAAGCATCATTGAAAACTGTGATGAAATGCGGACCCCAGACAATTGCCTTGGGAAAATGCGATGCCAGCATCATCTGCACCGCTGTCTTCAGCGCGGCCGGCCATTGCGATGGTGCGCCCAGCGGGCTGCTGTCCCAATCAAAGCGGCGTATTTCATCCGCAGATTGTCCGTCTGCGTTCAAGAACGCATAATCATTGTTCATCAAGATCTCTTTCACATCTGGCAAGCAAGAGAACTGATGATCAGTTGCCGCTTTACGGATCTCTATATTAGGACATGCTTGACATGGAAAGCAATCTGCGGGGCGGCGCAATTCATGTAATCTCGCTAAGCCTATGAAGATAATCGGTTTTTTATTTGCCTCTGTCGCCATCTGCGTTAGATTGAGCAGAAGACAGTCCATTTCCTGATGCGAGGTTCCGCGATGAAATTGTTCATGTTCCAGATTGGTGGTGATTGTGGCGGTTCGAATGTCGAGCTGCACGACATACGCTTCTGTGTCGGAAAGACCGCCTCGGACTGCTATGATGATTTGCGGTCGCAATGGTGGGGCAATCCGAAAAGCCTGCATGTGGACTGCTGGGGAGAGATCCGCCATTTCGACGGTTACGACATCCAGATTGTGCCGCGGCGCAACAATTTGGATAACAACAAGCTATTCTTTATCAATCTGGGTGGATATGACCCCGCTGAATTTGGCGAGTTGCATCGTAACGTGTTGCTGGTTTGTCCCGACGCCAAAACCGCCAAGGCGCGCGCGCTGGCAGAAATTCAGCATTGGTCCCAGCCGCATAAGGATAAGGCCTTTGAAGTCGAGAAGGCTGTCAATATAAGCAAGACTGTTGAGGCGAGAGGTTATTCAATCGAACTCGTCCCCTCGCCCGCCGCTATTCCGTTTGATTTCGTCTGCAAATATCTGAAGATCGGCTGATGCATGCAGCCTGAAGCAGGACGGCCGACGAACATCGTCAACCATGGCGGCTGCTAATGGTGCTATAGCGCCATCGTCTTGAGTGGCTCCGGCTTCTTGCCATCCGGCAAAATTGTCTGCAGGTGATCATAAACCACATTTGCGCTGAAAGGTTTTCGCACAAAGACCGCACCTTTTGGCAGTTCGTCCCCTTCTGGCTGAACCATGCCGGAGGCAATGAGTATTCCGATATGAGGCCAGTCTTGAGAGCAGCGGCGGGCGAGGTCAAAACCGGTCAATTCGCTGGGCGGCATCTGGACATCGGTGAACAGCAATTGAAAACGGTCGGCGTCAGCTTCGAGCAATTCCAATGCTTCTTCAACATTGCTCGCCTCCTTGACCCGAAAGCCGGCCGTCTCCAGAATGTCGACAGCGTCCATGCGGATAATGACATCGTCATCGGCCACGAGCGCGTAGGGTGTTTTGTTGTTGGTCATTGAAATTCCTCACAATGGATTGCTGATAACAACACCCATGACGCGGAAACGATCCCTCGCTTTTTCATTATTCCAAAAAAATTGCCTTATGCGCGCAGGCAGCGAGGCGTGCCACGTATTGCAAACCCCATGGCGCTGGGCGCCGCACACTGCAACGCCATGCCTAAAAGCGGGTGATGGCCGGTTGCTCGGTCGCTTGACGGGCGGCAAAGGGTTTGAGCGCAGAAAGCGTCTGCAGGCCTTGCTGAATTTGCCATCAAGCCGTCGATCGCTGCTGCCTTTTTGCGTCAGGCAGAGCCGCTGGGTTTGCGTGCTGTCTTGATGATCTCGACAACCATTTCCGACGCTTTCTGCAGCGAAGAAACTGGAAGAAATTCATAGATGGAGTGGAAATTATGCGCGCCGCAGAACAGATTGGGGCAGGGCAGGCCTTTTTCCGATAAGACCGCGCCATCATAGCCGCCGCGCATAGGTAAAGGACGTGGCTCGACGCCGAGCGTTTTCATGGCCTCAAGCGCGATCTGCACAGGATAATAATTGTTGCCGCGTAGCGTCTCGGCGACATTTCTGTAGACGGGCTTATAGTGGAGCTGCACGCTGCCTTCGCCATACAGACGGTTGAAACTCGCTGCCAGATTCTCGATGAATGCGCGGCGCGTTTCGTAGCCTTGGGTTGTAAAATCGCGGATATCGATAGTGAGCTTTGTTTCGGCAACCGTTCCCTGGATCGCCTTGACCCAGTAATAGCCTTCGGTGCCCTCGGTATATTCGGGACGCTCACCGGCTGGCATCATCGCCATGAATTGCTGAGCATAGAGGATGGCGTTGCGCAGCTTGCCCTTGGCTGACATCGGGTGGGCGGGCTGGCCTTTGAACGACAGGTGAAACTCACCGGCGTTCCAGTTTTCATAGACGATCTCCCCGCGCGCACAGCAATCAAGCGTATAGGCGAAATCGGCATGAAGGGAGGGTACGTCAAGAGCCTTGGCGCCGAGCAGGCCAATTTCCTCGTCGGGGACGAACACCACTTTGACAATACCGTGTTTGATCTCGGGATGCGCGGTCAGGACCTGCATGGCGTGCATGATTTCGGCGATGGCTGACTTGTTGTCTGCGCCCAGCAGACTGCTGCCATCCGTGACGATGATCCTGTCTCCAATATAGTGCTGAAGTTCAGGAAAGGCCTCAAGCCGGATCACTGAGCCGGTCGCCTTGTTGAGCAGGATATCTCCACCTGCATAATCGACCACATGCGCGTGGGTGTCGGTTGCGTATTCGGCGGAGGTATCAAGATGCGCAACCCAGGCAATGGTTGGAAACTCTGCAATCTGGCTATGGTCAACATTGGCAGGCAATGTGCCCACAACGATCGCATGCTCTCGCTCCTCGACCTCCATGCCAAACGCGCGCATCTCGTTGGCGAGAAGGCGGGCAAGGATATGCTGCCCTTGGCTTGAGGGCAGGGTATCCGCATTTGGCACGGCGGTGGTGTTGATGCGGGTATAGGCTAGAAAGCGTTCAACGATATCCATTTTTCAAGTCTCGGCATATGTCAGTCATTGTCGCCGGGCTGCGGCGGGGCGCTCAAAAACAAGCGGTGTGGCTTCAACCGCTTGTCAGCAATATATGTGGTTCGCGTTGCTGCGGGCCTATTCCTCGATGTCGACATCCTCGAAAAGATAGCCCCCGAATGGGTCGATCCGGAAGTTCTTGACCTTCTTGCTGACCGGCTGCTCGACGATCTGATGGGCGATGGTCAGCCATGGCGCCTGTTCCTTGAACACCAGCTGCGCCTGTTCATAAAGCTTTCTGCGCTCAGCCTGGTCGGTTGTCAGTTTGGCGGCCTGGATCAGCTTTTCAAAATCCTGGTCGCACCAGTTGGCGCGATTGGCGCTGCCGACGGCCTGGCAGCTCAACAGAGCGGCAAGAAAATTATCGGGATCAGCGATGCCGCCTGTCCAGCCCAGCATGACCGCACCATCCCGCTCTTTGTCGAGCGAGCGCTTGAGATACTCACCCCAGTCATAGGTGACGATTTCGGCAGTGACCCCGACCTTGGCAAAATCGGCCTGAATCAATTCAGCCGCCCGGCGTGCATTGGGCATATAGGGCCGCTGCACCGGCATTGCCCATATCTTCATCTTGAGATCATTGACACCGGCTTCGGCAAGCAGCTTGCGCGCCTGTTCGGGATCGTAAGCGTCATCCTTGACTGTCTTGTTATAGCCCCAGACACTGGGCGGCAGCGGATTGACGGAGACGACCGCTGAGCCCAGATAAACCGCGTCGATAATGGCCGGCTTGTTGACGGCCATGTTGAGCGCCTTTCGCACCCGCACGTCGTCAAATGGCTTTTGCTGGGTATTATAGGCCAGGAAGGAGAGGTTCAACCCTTCCTTGTTCTGCATTTCGATTGCAGGATCTTTCTTCATCTCCGCTATATCGGCGGGATTGGGAGCGGCGATGACGTGGCATTCACCCGTACTGAGCTTTTGATGGCGCACGGCCGCATCGGGGGTGATGGCGAAAATGAGATTGTCGATCTTTTGCTTGCCGGCCCAATAATTGGGATTGGCCTGGTAACGAATGGCACTGTCCTTCTGATAGGCAACAAACTGGTAGGGCCCAGTTCCGATCGGTTGCTGGCTGAACTCGGCGATGCGATTTTCGGCCACCAGCTTGTCGGCATATTCCTTGGACTGAATGACTGCAAATGTCAGCGACAGGCTGGGAATGAATGTTGCTTCGGGCCGCGTCAGTACAAATTTGACAGTGTAATCGTCGACCCGCTCAATCCTGTCGATCAGCGCGGAAAAGGAATAGGCACCGAATTGCGGCCAGGTCCCCTGATTATAATAGGGATTGTCCTTGTTGCCCTGGCGATCGAAGGTGAAGATGACATCATCGGCATTGAAATCGCGGGTCGGCGTGAAATAACTGGTGGTGTGAAACTTCACGCCCTTGCGCAGATGAAAACTATACTCCTTGCCGTCGGCCGATACCTCCCAGCTTTCTGCGAGACCGGGCTCGAGCTCGGTGGAGCCACGCTTGATCTTGACAAGCCCATTGGAAAGATTGCGCGCGGAAGCGTCGTAAACAGCGCCGGACGTCGTCTGTGCGGCGTCGAACATTTCGGGAGAGGCCTCAGAACAATAGATCAGCGTCTTGGCAAAGACCGCGGTGATCGCCGTGCTGTTGAGCGCAACCGCAATCAGGGCTGCTGATACTAGTTTTTGATAGGTTTTCATGAGGCTGCATTCCCTTGCTGCCGTGGCGATCGGCGTCCCGTGGTTGGTTGTTGCAGTCGCCTTTTCAGCTGATTCTAAACAACGAATTTGTCATTTGATCCCGCAACGACAAAGGAGGCAAGTATAAATGGGCTTAGGTCAGCAGCTTTTTCCGCTTCCTGGGAGTTCGGGGATCATCTGACGCAGCAGGTCGCGCAGGATCAAACGCACCGCAGCGGTCGCCGCCGATTGTTCGCGATCACGCGGGGTGATCAGGCGTACTTCGCGTATGATCGCCGGTTCTGTGAGCGGGCGTCCCACAATGCCGCGACCGCGCAGGGCAGTGAACGCATAGGCAGGCAGCACGGCAATTCCGGCATTGACCTCGACCAGTGACAGCACGCTATGGATCTGGTTGACTTCCATATGCGGCCTCAACGACAGTCCTGCCTGTTCGAACCCCATTTCGGTCAACAGGCGGATATTGCTTTTCTGGGTGAGGGTGATCAGTGGCTGATCATCGAGTTGCGACCAGGTGACGTGATCATAGCCGGCAAAATCATGATGGGGCGATACGAAGATCATCAGCTGGTCGCGCAGTGCCGTCTGGCTTTCGACATCGGAATCCTCACCTGAAAACGTACCCACTCCCAAGTCGCACCGACCTGTTCTCACTTGTTCGAGCACGATTTCCGGACCGACATCCTCGATCTTTACCACGAGATTGGGGTGTTCATCGGCCACGCGACGAACCAGCTGCGGCAGGATCGTGGTGCATAGAAGCGGCGGTGCTGCGATATTGACCTGACCGCGCCGCAGCTTGCCAAGATCACGTACACTATCGGAGGCGCGGTCGATTTCGGCAAGTCCTGCCAGCGCGCCGACCGCGAAGGCGCGTCCGGCTTCGGTCAGGTTCACCCGGCGGGTCGTACGATCGAAAAGTCGTGCGTCAAGCACGGCCTCGAGATCGCGGATCGTGTGAGAAAGATTGGCCTGGGTGGTTTTCACGCGCTCGGCGGCGCGGGAGAAATTTCCCAGTTCTACGACGGCTTGGAAGCATTCAATCTGACGCAGTGTGGGTCGCATGCGATCACTTATGTGTTTTTGTTTATGAATATATTCTACTTACAATACTTCCCGAATGAAAGAAAGTCAGGCTCGATCAGAGACAAGCGGGTTTGGAGTGACCCGTGCTGAAGCGAGGAATTTCCGATGAAGTATGACCGGCATAATGCCAAGACCCATTCGCGCGCGACCATGCGCGGAATCTGGGCTGCGGCAAACACGCCTTTTACCGATCAAGGCGCGATCGATGAAGAGGGCTTTCGCAACAATGTCGATCACTGGGTCAATGATCTTGGCATTGACGGGCTTTTCGTTGCCGGAAAGCAGGGCGAGTTTTTCGCGATGTCGGTGGACGAGCGCAAGCGAATGTTTGAGCTGGCGGTTTCGGCGGTGGGCGATAAGGCGCAGACGATCATGTCCTGCTCGGATCAAAACATGGATGTGGTCATTGACCTTGCCCGCCACGCACAGGCCTGCGGTGCAGACTATATTGTTGTCCATGCGCCGGTACTGCATTTCCTGCGCGCCCAGGACGAGACGCTGCTGCGCTACTATGAGACCATCGCTTCGCGTGTGGATATCGGCCTTGCGCTCTGGTCGCATCCCGACAGTGGCTATTTGATGAGCCCCCAATTATGCAATCGGCTGGCCGACATTGAAACGGTGGTAGCGATCAAATATTCGGTTCCCCGTGCGATGTATCGCGAGCTCACGCAACTGGCCGGGGATCGCATTCTGGTTTCCACCGCATCGGAAGAGGAATGGTTGGATAATATTCTGGAACTGGGCTGGCAGCTCTATCTGTGTTCGTCGCCACCCTACACATTGCAGAGCCGTGCTGACCGCCGCATGCGCGATTACACTGATCTTGCCTTTGCCGGCAAAGCCGATGAGGCAAGGGCGGTGTTCAAAAGCCTTGACAGCCTGCGTCACGCCTTCAAGTCGACGCGACCTGCGGAAAAGCCGACAGCCCATCAGAAATACTGGCAGGAATTGCTTGGCCAGGTGGGTGGACCGGTGCGTGCGCCAATGCTGGAACTGACCGAAGCCGAAAAACGCGTGATCCGGGAGGCGTTTGAGCGCTGTGATCTGAAACTTTCCTAAAGCAAACCGAAAAGGGGAACAATATGACAAGACGAGCCGCATTTAACTTTCAAAAATGGATTGATGAGCACAAGCATCTGCTGAAGCCGCCGGTCGGCAACCAGCTGGTCTTCAAGGATGCGGAGTTGATGGTCACTGTGGTTGGCGGGCCCAACAAGCGCACGGATTATCATGACGATCCGGTCGAAGAATTCTTCTACCAGCTCAAGGGTGACATGCTGCTGAAGCTGCACGACACGGCGACCGGTGAGTTTTATGATGTGCCGATCCGCGAGGGCGATATATTCTTGCTGCCCGCCCATATCCGACACTCGCCGCAGCGTCCGCAGGAGGGATCGATCGGACTGGTGATCGAGCCGGCGCGGCCCGAAGGCGCGCTTGACGCTGTAGAATGGTATTGTTTCGAGTGCAGTGGCCTGGTGCACCGCGCCGAGGTCGATCTTGAATCCATCGTGGATGATCTGCCCCCGCTTTACGCTGCTTTCTACAATGACGAGAAACTGCGGACCTGCCCGCATTGCGGCAGCATCCACCCCGGCAAGAACCCGCCAGAGGGCTGGGTGGCACTTTGAAACGCCAGCGCCCGGGCTAATGATCGGGCGCCTTCCGGGAACAAGCAATAAAAATTCAAAGGGGAATGCGATGAAAGACAAATTGTTGCTGATCGGCCTTCTATCGGGGCTGGCGACAAGCGCTGCTGCGGAACCGGTCAAGATCGGTGTGATAACGACCTTGTCGGGCCCAGGCGGTTATCTGGGCCAGGATATTCGCGACGGCCTGCAGCTTGCAATCGACGAGGAGGGCGGCAAACTGGGCGGTGTTGCAGTCGAGCTCAAGGTTGAGGACGATGCCGCCAAGCCGGGAAACGGACGCCAAATCGCTGAACGGTTCATGTCTGAAGACGGGGTCAAGCTGTTCACCGGGATCATTTTCTCCAATGTGCTGGGTGCAGCGGTGCCCGATATTGTCGATAATGATGGCATCTATATCAGCGCCAACGCCGCTCCCTCCAATATGGCGGGCAAGGACTGCAATGCGAATTACTTCGTGGTTTCGTGGCAGAATGACGCGCTGCATGAGGCGTCGGGGATCGCCGCCGAGCAGGAGGGGTTCAAGCGGGCCTTCATTCTGGCGCCCAATTATCAGGCGGGCAAGGATGCGCTCGCCGGTTTCAAGCGCGGCTTCAAGGGCGAGATCGCCGGCGAAATCTACACCCAGCTTGATCAGACCGATTATTCGGCAGAAATGGCGCAGATCCGCGCGGCCAATCCAGACGTGGTTTTCCAGTCGCATCCGGGCGGTATGGGCATCGCATTCATGCGGCAATATCAGCAAGCCGGTTTGTTGGGCAAGGTGCCGATGGTTCTCTCGGAGCCATCCAGTGACGCAGTTATCCTCAAATCTCTGGGCGCGGCGGCAATCGGCTTGATGGCGACCAGTCACTGGAGCCCGGATATCGACAATGCCGCAAGTCATGCGCTGGTGACAAAATGGAAAGCGGCCTTTCCCGACCGGCCGCTGACCTATTATGGGACGCAAGGTTATGATGCTGGCCGTCTGATTGCCTCGGCCTTAAAGCAGACGGGCGGGGTTGATGATATCGAAGCGCTGCGCACAGCATTGCGCAAGGCTGATTTCCAGTCTGTCCGGGGCAGCTTCGCTTTCGGACCGAACCAGCATCCGCTGCAGGATTGGTATCTGGTCGATGTCGTGGCTGGCGAGGACGGCAATCCGACAACCAGGATCAAGAAGAAACTGATTGAGAATTACGGTGATTCCTACGCGCAGGCTTGCAAGCTCTGAGCCGGGTTGCGGGCGCGCACAGGTTGCGCGCCACCCAGTTATTATCTGTTTTGAAGGTCAGTTTCCATAATGACACTCATCGTCGAACAACTTCTCAATGGCCTTCTTTACGGCGTCATGCTGTTTCTTCTTGCCGCCGGGTTAACGCTGATCTTCGGAATCATGGGCGTGATCAACCTGGCACATGGGTCGCTTTATATGATCGGTGCCTTCATCGGCACCTTTGTCGCGGTTCAGTCGGGAATGTTCTGGCTGGGGCTGCCAGTGGCAATTCTCGCCGCCATGGTGGTGGGTATTGCCATCGAACTTGGTATCATGCGGAAGCTTTATCAGCGCGATCATCTTGATCAGGTGCTGGCGACCTTCTCGCTGATCCTGATCTTCAATGAGTTGACCGTTCTCACTTTTGGGCGGCAGCCGGTCTTCACGCAGCTGCCCGCATCGCTCTCGCAGCCAGTTGAGCTGTTTGAGGGTCTGAGTTACCCGCCTTTCAGGCTGATGATCATTGCCGCGGGTCTGCTGGTCGCAGTCGGACTTTATCTTTTCATCAACAGGACCCGTATCGGCATGCTGGTGCGCGCAGGCTCTACAAACCGGGATATGGTGCGGGCATTGGGTATTGATATCAGACTGCTTTACACGCTGGTCTTTGCACTCGGTGCGGCATTTGCCGGGCTTGCCGGCTTCATGACCGGTCCGATCCTTGCCGTTCAGGTCGGGATGGGAGAGCAGATCCTGCTTGCAACTTTTGTCGTGGTGGTCATCGGCGGGGTGGGTTCAATCAAAGGCGCTTTCATCGCCGGCATTTCACTGGGGATCATCGATACCTGTCTGCGCGCGTTCCTGCCTGGTATCCTGCGCAATGTGATGGCTGCCGCGCAAGCCGATGCCTTGGGCGTGGGAATTGCCTCGATGGGAATCTATCTTTTGATGGCCATCGTTCTGCTGTTCCGCCCAAAAGGCCTGTTTCCGGTGGGAGGATAGATCATGTCTTATCGTATGCTGCTCATTGTTGCTGGCTGTGGCTTGCTGGCGTTGTTTCCGTTGGCGGCCGACGCCTTGGGGCAGAATGCCGCCACAAGCCTTGTCGCCCGCATCATGATCTACGCGATTGCCGCTGCAAGTCTCAACCTGATCCTCGGCTATGGTGGGATGGTTTCGTTTGGTCACGCGGCTTTTTTCGGCATCGGGTCTTATGTTGTGGGTATTCTCTATTTCCACCATGCTGAGGACACCCTGCTTTTCGGGTTCATCCCGGGCTCCGATCAGTTTCCGATAACGGTTGCGGCAGCGGTGCTGGTTTCGGGGATCGCTGCGCTGTTCATCGGCGCTCTGGCCTTGCGCACATCGGGTGTGCAATTCATCATGATAACTCTGGCCTTCGCGCAGATGCTGTTTTTCCTGTTCGTTTCACTGAAGACCTATGGTGGCGAAGACGGCATCATCGTGCGCCAGGCCAATGATCTGTTCGGCATTAGCCTGCGGGACAAGACAACTATGTATTATGTCATCCTTGTCTCGATGATCCTCTATCTCAGCTTTCTCTGGCGCGTCGTGCATTCCTCCTATGGCGCGGTGCTTTCCGGCATAAGGCAGAGTGAAAGACGGATGACCGCCATGGGGATCGAAACCTATCGCTACAAACTCTACGGTTTTGTCCTGGCTGGAATGGGCGCTGGTCTCGCTGGCGCGCTGCTGACCATCTTCATGCGTTTTGCGAGCCCTGACACATTGCACTGGACCAAGTCAGGGGAATTGATGGTGATGGTTATTCTGGGAGGGGTAGGCAGTTTCTTTGGTCCGCTCTGGGGCGCGGCAGCCTTCCTCATTCTTCAGACCTATCTTGCCTCCTGGACCGAGCATTGGCAGCTTGCGATGGGCCTTGTTCTTCTGCTTGTGGTGATGGGGACAAAAGGTGGGATTGTCGGCGCCTGGCTGAGAATTCGGCATTGGTCGTCACGACTGCGCAAAGTCGAGGTGCGGACATGAGCAAACTTCTTGAAGTTCGTGATCTGGTCAAGCGCTTTGCCGGGCTTGTTGCGACCGATCATGTCACCCTCGACGTGGAGCAGGGCCATATTCATGCGCTGATCGGCCCCAATGGTGCGGGAAAATCCACGATCATCAATCAATTGTGCGGCGAACTCGCCCCCAGTTCCGGTTCGATCCGCCTGATGGGTGAAGACATCACACAATTGAGCGCGGCCAGACGTGTCGCGCGCGGTCTGGGCCGCACCTTCCAGATCAGCACGCTGCTTGACGAGATGAGTGTGCGTGAGAATATCGCGCTGGCGGTTCAGATGCGCGAAGGGCATAATTTCCAGATCTTCGACCGTTTGAAAGGGCGCAGGTCAATCTGGCACGCGGTTGAGGAGATCCTCGCCGGAAGCCGGCTGGCCAATCATGCCGACAAATGCGCCGGAGATCTGTCGAGTGGCGGGCGCAAGCAGCTGGAATTGCTGATGGCTTTGGCTCTCAATCCGAAACTCCTCCTGCTGGACGAACCAATGGCGGGACTGGGGGCCTTGGAAAGTCGGGAGATGATCGAATTGCTCAACGGCTTGCGCGGCAAGGTAACGATGTTGCTTGTGGAACATGACATGGAGGCGGTGTTCGCACTCGCGGATCGCATTTCAGTGCTGGTCTACGGGCGTGTCATTCTGACGGGCACGGTGGAGGAAATAAGGTCAAGCCAGGCTGTGCGGGATGCCTATCTTGGCGGGGAGGAACAGCTGTGCTGAAAATTCAGGGACTTCAGGCTGGGTATGGGCATTCAAAGGTTCTGCATGATGTCTGTTTGGAAGTGAAAGAGGGCGAACTGGTCACCCTGATGGGTCGCAATGGCATGGGCAAGACCACGACGATACGGACAATGATGGGACTGCTCGAAGCGACGGGCGGCAGCGTTGAGATAGCCGGTCGCGATACGACGCGCTACAGGCCGGAAAAAGTCGCCCGGCTTGGAGTGGGCCTTGTTCCGGAGGGTCGGCAGATCTTTCCCACCCTGACGGTACGGGAGAATCTCGTTGCCACTGCATCCAATCGCAGCAAGCGCGCGTCTCCCTGGGATCTGCAGAAGGTCTACGCGCTGTTTCCGCGCATGCAGGAGCGGGCCAGCCAGACCGCCGGGACGCTGTCGGGTGGCGAACAGCAGATGCTGGCCATCGGACGCGCCTTGATGACCAATCCGCAATTGCTGATCCTGGACGAAGCGACCGAGGGACTTGCACCGGTGATCCGCACCGAGATCTGGCATTGCATCATGCGCTTGCGTGAGATGGGGCAGTCGATCCTGTTGATCGACAAGAATATTGCGGTGTTAAAGCGGTTGGCCGATCGCCATTATATCGTTGAGAAGGGACTGACGGTCTGGCAGGGCAGTGGTGCCGATCTGGAGCGTGAGCATGACAAGGTGCAGGGCTATGTCGGGATCTGAAAGAATTGCACTGATCGGCTGGGGCGCCATTGGCAGCCGGGTCGCCGGCCTTCTTCTTAAGCGCAAATGCCCGGTTGATATCGTTGCGGTCGCCGTGCGCGACCGCTCGCGGTCACGGGAGGGGCTGCCGGACGGCGCTCTGCTGATTGATGATCCACAAGACCTTGCCGCGACGCAAGCGAGCCTGGTGATCGAAATGGCGGGTCGCTCGAGTGTTATTCCCTATGGCATGGCGGCACTTTCGCACGGCATGGATTTCGCGGTGTCGTCGACATCTGCATTTGTCGAGGCGGGGCGCCTTGAAGAGCTGCAGGCACTGGCTGCGCAGAAAGGCTGCAAGCTGATCATTCCGCCCGGCGCGCTTGGCGGTATTGATGCGCTCGCCGCCGCATCCAGACTGGCCGTTGATCGGGTCGAACACCGGATTACCAAGCCGGCAATGGCATGGCAGGGCACCCGTGCCGCGCAATTGATTGACCTTGAGCGGATTACCGAGCCCGCAGTGATCTTCAGCGCCAGCGCCCGCGACACGGCCGATGCCTTTCCGCAGAATGCCAATGTCGCAGTAATCACCGCACTTGCGGGAATTGGCCTTGATCAGACCCAGGTCACATTGGTGGCGGACCCTGATGCCGAGAGCAACCTGCATGAGATCTTTGCCGAGGGTGCATTTGGAACCATGCAGCTGCGCTTTGAAAATGCGCCACTCAGGACCAACCCCAAATCCTCGGAAATGACAGCGCTCAGCCTTGTTCGACTGATTGAAAACCGGGTCGGATCCCTGGTGATGTGAGGAAAGATAGAGCATGACCAAGGATGTATACGCATGAGCGCTTTGTCTTCAGAAGCCGGTATCGATCCGGCACGCCTTGAGCGCGACTATAATGCCAAGGCAACCGTTTCGGCGGCGGAATTTGCGGCGCAGATGCAGCTTTATCGCGCAGAAAGCATTGCGCAGCGTGAGCGCTGGGGCCGACATTTTGATGTGGTCTATGATGAGGAGAGCGGACAGCGGATTGATATTTTCGCTCCGCCGGGCTCGCAAGGATTGCTGCCGGTCTTCCTGTTCATCCATGGCGGCTATTGGCGGGCGCTCGGCAAGGAGGATTCCGCGATGATGGCCGGCATGTTGGCGGCCGAAGGCATCGCGACCGTCGTGGTTGACTATCGGCTGGCGCCCGATGTCAGTCTTGCAGAAATAACCCGTGAGGTGCGGGCTGCGCTAGGCTTTGTCTGGCGCAATGCGCAGCAATTTCAACTTGATCGAGAGCGCATCACGGTCGGCGGCAGTTCAGCGGGTGGTCATCTTGCGGCGGCGTTGTTGGCAGAAGGGTGGCAAGATGATTTTCGGCTTCCAGCCGATATCGTCAAATTTGGCATGCCCGTCAGTGGCCTGTTTGAACTGGCGCCGCTGGCCGCAACATTTCCGCAACAATGGCTGAGGCTTGGTCCTGCCGATATTGATGCACTCAGTCCAATTCGCCACATTCCGCAACGGGGCTGCCCGATCACCGTGGCGTGGTCGCAACAGGAGGCAGAGGGCTTCACGCGGCAGTCGCGCGCCTTTGCCGCTTGTTGGGCAGAAGCTGGCGGGGTGGTGAGACAGATCGAGGTCGCGAACCGTAACCACTACGATATTCTGTTGGATTGGTGTTCGCCAGAAACAGAGCTTTCGCAAGCGCTGCTTGCGGGCATTCGCGCGATCGGCTGACACGGTTTCTGAAATGGGGTCTGCAGCGTCACCGCAACCTGCGGTGATGGCCGGCGGCTGTACAAAACCATTCAAGCCGCTGATCAATTCATGAGAATAATGTCATGGATATATGGATTTAACGTGGATTGTCGCATGAATTAAAGCAACGCATTCTTTCGCAATGACTGATCCGGGCTGGGCCCGAATTTCTAGATCGCAGAGGCTTTGTGATGCAAAAAACCGAGGTGCAGCTTTTCATAGGCGGCGAATGGCGCAAGACCAACAACACGCTTCCTATCATCAATCCGGCCGACGAGAGCGAGATCGGCAGGGTCGCCATTGCCGAGCCTGCCGATCTTGATGCAGCGGTTGAGGCGGCCTGGAGTGGTTACCAGCTCTGGAAGAACACGGCCCCTGCGGCGCGCGCTGCCGTCCTCCTCAAGGCGGCCTCGCTGATGCGTGACCGGCAGGAAGAGATCGCCCGTTCGATTACCTTGGAGAATGGAAAGCCACTGAGTGAGGCAAGGCTTGAGGTGATACGAGGCTGTGAGTTCTTCGAGTGGGATGCCGGTGAATGTGTGCGCTTTTATGGACGGGTCGTGCCGAGCGCCCCGGGCATTCGCTATATCGTGCTGCATGAACCGATCGGTCCGGTAGCGGCGTTCGCGCCGTGGAATTTTCCGATGAGCCAGCCGGCGCGCAAGATTGCCGGGGCGCTGGCTGCTGGTTGCTCTGTGGTGTTGAAAGCCTCGGAGGAAACGCCAACCGCGGTGGTTCATGTTGCCCGGGCGCTGGTGGATGCCGGTTTGCCTGCCGGCGTGCTTAATCTGGTCTTCGGGATTCCGGCCGATATTTCCGGTTTCCTGATCCCACGCCCGGAAATCCGGGCAATTGCCTTTACCGGATCGACGAGCGTCGGCAAGCATCTGACGGAGATGGCGGCGCGGCACATGAAGCCTGCCTTGATGGAGCTTGGCGGCCACGCGCCGGTAATTGTCTGCGAGGATGCGGATCCGGTGGCAGCCGGCATTATATCGGCACGCCGAAAATATCGCAATTCCGGTCAGGTCTGCACCTCACCAACCCGCTTCTTTGTTCACGAAGCGCTTTATGAGCGTTTTACCGCAGCCTTTGTTGAAACGGCGCAATCGATCCGCGTCGGCAATGGAATGGTGGAAGGTATCGATATGGGGCCGGTTGCCAATGCGCGCCGCCTGGAAGCTTTGGCAATGCTGGTCGAGGATGCGAAGGTGAGGGGGGCGAAACTGTTGTTTGGTGGCGAGCGGCTGAACAGCAATGGATATTTCTTTGCGCCGACAGCCTTGGCGGAACTGCCCGATGATGCGCGCGCGATGTCGGAGGAGCCGTTTGGCCCGCTGGCTCTGATTAACCCTGTTGCTTGCGTTGAGACAGCCATTGCCAAGGCCAATGCGCTGCCTTTTGGTCTGGCGGCTTATGGCTTTGCGCGCTCTGCGGATAATGTCGATCGACTGATGTCGGGCCTTGAAGCGGGAAATGTTTCGATCAACACGCTTGAAGCCTCTGTCGCGGAAACGCCCTTTGGCGGTGTGAAGGAGAGCGGACTTGGCCGTGAAGGCGGTGCGGAAGGGCTGCACCACTATACGGTGGTCAAGAACGTGTCCCATCGGCTTTCAGCGCCCCTTTAGTCAAGACCGAAATTCTCTGTCACAGGAGGGCGCCGGATTCGGTTCGAATGCGAGGGATAATTTCCCGGTGAAATCCTAAGTGAACTCCTAGGTGAATTCCTGGACGAATTCCTGGACGGCACGCAGTACGTTGGCGACGGTCTGCAAGGCGCCGCATTGGCGCCTTGACGGGGCTTTGGGCTTTGCGGCGCTTGAACGGCGCTTGAACGGCTCTTGATCGGCGCTGCGATCAGGCCAGCGCTGCCTCATCGAGACGGTGGTATTGCTTGAGATAGGGCGCCTGGGTGAAGTCGATCCCATGGACAAAGCGAATGATCACCTCGGCCAGCTCGGTTGGTCTCTCGATGAAGACGAGATGGTCAGCCTCGGTAATCGTGTAGAAGGTGGCGGTTTCAAAAAGCGCCGCGCAGGCCGCGATATCTTCTGCCAAAGTGATGCTGTCATGTTCGCCGGTCACAAACAGCGTTGGTGCGTCAAGCTTGACCGGGGCGGTTCTAGGCTTTCGCTCTGTCATTCGTTTGCGTAGCGCCTCGAAGCGGGATTGCTGTATTTCAGCATAGGACATCAAAGCGGTTTTCAATAATTTGTAGAGTTCGTCCCGCAGTTGCACTTCTTTTGTTGCGTCCATGCACATCAGGCTTTCGACAATTTCAACGGCTGCCTGTTCTCTGGCACCCGAACGCAGCAGGCTAAGCGCGTGATCGAGCTTCGCTTTCACGGCCAGCGGGTGGGTTTCAGCGACCCCCATGGGCAATTTTTTCTGGCCACTGGTATGAAAATTCAAGCCCGATCAATCCGCCATAGGAAATACCGATCAAATCGACTTCTGCGAGGGTCTCGATCTCGAGAATTTTATTGATGCAGGCCGCGAGGAAAGCAAAGCCGGCATTCTCCGGAATGTCGTCGGCAGCACCGGTCCCTGGCACATCAACGAAAATAAGCGGCCCGTCTGAAGCAAGCAGGCTTTCGAGATGCGGCAGGGAATACATGTCCTGAAAGCCGCCGCCGATGATCAGCTTGGGCACGCTGTTGGCGTTGAGGGAACCGATGACACGGTAGCAGAATGTCACGCCGTTAAATGCTGCCTGCTTATGCGGCTGCGCATCCTGATAGTCTCGTGAACAGAGAAAATAAGCCAGCGAAGAGACACTGCGGCATCGCAATATATCACGCCAGTCGACCGCAATGCCAAACTTGTCTTCGATCAGCAGCTGAATTTCCACCAAGGTCAGGGAATCGGCCCCGAGCGCAAAGAAATCGCTGTCAAAGCTGAGTCTGTCGCGATTTAAGGCCTCGCGGCAGATGGCATTGATGTCCCGAAGCGTCAAATCATAATCATGGAGAGAAAGCGTTGATGGCATGGCTCTGCTATACGTCCTGAAATCAGTGGTTGTGCGTAGAATACAGAGCATCAATCCGGAGGGTATACCAATTCCTGCGGAGAAATATATAGCCGGCAAAACATAGGCGGTGTTTTAGCGGTGTTCATTGCAGTTGATCGGCGTATCATGGAGAGGGGACTGCCGATCGGAGCGCGCTCAGATCAGGCGGCAATTGTCATCGCCGCCTGATGATTGTCCTGCTAGAATTTGACAGCGAGTTTGGTGTTAAAGCCGTTCTCGATGGCGCCTTCCAGGAACTGACCCCGATAGGCAGCGCCCAATGTTGTATTGGGGGCGAGATTAAAATCGACGCCCAATTCAACCACAGCCGCGTTTTTGCCGATCGCCACGCCCGTCATCTGGAAACTGTCTGATCCTTCAAAAGAAAGGCGGGTAACCGGGTCGAGGTCACCATAGGCATGACGCCAGCCGACCATGCCATTCACATTGGCTGTGAGATGATTGAGCGTGAAGGTGCTCGAGCTGCGCAAGCCGATCGTCGTGAAGGTGGTTTGGGTTGAATTGCTGCCTGCTGAAAGCGCAGCCGCCCCGCCGGTCTCGCTGAAGCCATCGGTATGTAGATTGACATAAGCGAGATTGGCGAAGGGTTCGAACACGGCAAGGTCGGTATCGATGCGGTAGCCCAGTTCGCCGAAAAGCTGCAAGGTTGATTCATCATAATCGGCATCATGGAAGTCAGTAAGCCCTGGGATGCCCACATAGCGGTTCGTCTCAAGCGCATTGAAGCTGTAGGCCGCTCCGGCACGCAGGCTGATCGCATCAAATTGGCTGCCGCCATAAAGGCCAAGATGCAAGCTCTGTGCGGAAGCCGACGAGCTGCGGTCTTTGGCATGCATGCTCAAATGGCTGTATCCGGCGACCAGTCCGAGGCGGGATGTGTCGCCAAGCTGTGTATCTAAGCCGGTCACGAAGCTGCCGGTTGAAGTGTCGAAGGCGGCCGCATTGTCATTGCCGTTGAAACGCCCCCAGGAGCCAAGTGCCTGGCCCCATGCCGCGAGATTGGCGGTCGATGCGGAGGAGGTTTTTACTTCAGCGGTGGCAAAAGCCGCGCGCAGTCGATCATTGATGGCATCGCGCAGGATATGGCTGTCATTGATCAGGCCCGATTTCGCCGAGGCATGAATTTCGCCTGAAAGCGCGTCAAAGGCTGCCCGTGCCGATTGATCGTCGGGCTGCAAGGCGATGGTGTTCCAGACCGCGTTTCCGGAAGGCAGCGATGCAATCGCCCGTGCCGTGCTGCGTTGGTTGCGTGTCGCGGCGACATCGTCGAAGCCGACATCATTGCGGTTGAGCTGCAAGGTCACATCATTGCCATCACCGCCCGCATAATCGAGGGTCTCATTAAGGAAGACCAGGTTTTTGCTCACCGAGGCAAAACGCCCCAAAACGGCATCACTGCCCTGATTTGCGATGAGCGTGTAAGGGCCGTTGAGTGGGTTCCAGCTCTCGGCTGTGGCCGGCGACAGCAACAGGCTGAGTGTTGCGCCTGAAATATCGACCCCACCGGTAACCACCAGCCTGTCGGAGACATCAGGTGTGACATCCACCAGCAAAGTGCCATGGTTGATATAGTCGCCCACGATGGTCTGGGTACCAGGCGAATGACCCGGCGCATGCACGCCGCCCGTTTCGATTGTCAGATCGCCCAGGACACCAGTTCCGCCCAGTAGACCGCCGGCTGTTACGGTGAGGCCACCCTTCATGTTGCCGTCAGCAATCAGCACTGCGCCGTTTCCGACACTGTAGTCGCCGCCAAATGATCCGGTAATGACAAGCGTGCCGGCATTAACCTTTGTCTGGCCTGTGAAACCGTTATTGTCGCCGGAGAGTGTCAACACGGAATTCGTCGATTTGAGCAACTGGCCATTGCCCGTCACTGCGCCTTGAAAGACTGCATCCTTGAGCAGAGCGAAATCGATTGTTGCGGTGTTTGCAACCGTCATATCGCCGCCTGGCAGGCTCTCGAGCTGCAATGTACCGCCTGAAACCTCGGTGTTTCCGGCAAATCGCGTCAGATCGCCGGCAAGGATGGTGGTGCCGCTGCCGATCTGCCGGAGCGTGCCGTCGCCAATTAGCGCTCCCCGATAGGCGTAGCTGTTGCTGCGATTGAACACCAGGGCGCTGGTACCAGCAAATATGGTATCACCGTAGCCCAGACGTCCGCCTGTTCCACCATTGCCGATCATCAATGTCGCCTGGTCGATAATGGTGTTGGCATTGTAACTATTGGCGCCTGTCAGCGTCAATGTCCCGCCACCGGTGATGCCGAGCGTGCCTTTGCCACCCGTGATCGTCCCGCCATAGGTCAGAGCGTCAGAGCGGTCGAATACCAACATGCCCCAATTGTTGATGTCGCCGGTGATTGATCCCGCGCTGCCGCCATCGCCGATGCGAACCGTAGCTCCCTCGGAGATCCCCAATGTGCCCGAGAAGCTGCTGTTGCCGGACAGAACCTGGCTGCCGCCGGTCACCATGACGCCGCCAGTCCCGGTGACTGCGCCCGAAAAGACGCCTGCGGCCTGTGCTATGGTTAGATAATTGGAGCCCAGAACAACCGATCCATTGCCAGACAATGTCTTGATCTGCGCGGCTGCGGCGGCTGAGATGTCAAGCGTACCATTGACTTCGACACCACTGGAGCTATTGATCCGGCCCTGACCCGCCAGAGCCAGCGTTCCGCCTGCATCGATCCGGGTCTTGCCGGTGAAGCTGTTCATGCCATTGAGTGTCAGCGTGCCGGTGCCAGCTTTGATCAGATCGCCACTGCCGGTGATCTCGCGACGCAGGGTCGAATTGAAACCATTGGTGTCGATTGTTCCACCCGCTGCGGTCAGTTGCACGGAGCGCGCGGTTGCAAGATCGAACGAGGAACCAAGTTCGAGGACGCCTCCCGCAAAGGTCAAGCCGCCATTGACTGCGCCGAGATTTGCGTCAGAGGACACGGAAAGCCTGCCTGCCGACAATGTTGTGCCGCCGGAATAGAGATTGGATCCGTTTAGCACAAGCGTTCCGGCGCCGGTCTTGTTGAGCCCCTCGCTGCCGGTGATTACATTGTCGATGCTTGTGACATAGGATCCGCTTGACGCACTGCCGTCGCCCACTCTTATTTCCACAGGTGCCGGATGATCTGCATCTGCGATGAGCGTCAAGGCATCGCCGGTTATCCGGTATCCATCGGAGGCGAACTGCATGCCCGTCGCCTGGACGGATCCGGCGCTGTTGTTGATTGTCACGGTCCCGGCATTGCCACCGAATATGGCGAAGCCTGGCTGTGGCTGCATCGGAGCGGTCAGACTACCGTTTTCGTCGGTCCAGACCGGGGAGACCACCGACCAGGTTCCGCTTCCACCGCCCAATTGGCTGGCGCTTGCAGTGCCGTCGGCATTCCAGAACCCAAGCGTCTGATTGCCGACATTGATGAGATTGATCTGCTTGTCCGCGGTCAGAATTTGAATGGTGAGGGGCGCTCCGGCCGGCGCCTGGTTGATTGACAAGCCGCCATTGGTGGTTGTGAGCGTGCCGGTGTAATCGAAGATGCGATAAAGCCCGGGGCCAAATCCACCCGCGTCGGTGACGTTGAGCTTGGCGCCGTTCAGTGCGAGATTTCCGGTGACCGAAAGACTATCGGATGTCCCGGGCGTCGAATAGTCCACGCCCGGCGCACCCGCCTCATAGGCGATCTGACTTCCCTGATCGAGTGTCAGGTTTCCATCAATGTGCAATGTACCGACCGGTGCGCCGGCGGCAAGTGTGCCGCCGTCTTTGATCCTGGTCGCTCCCACGCGGCCGCCGCCACCCAAGGCGGCACCGGCTTGGACTGTGGTCAGGGAGGAAGCGGCAATGGAGCCGTTGACGATCAGCGAGCCAGCCTGAACAGTGGTGGTGCCGCTATAATTGTTGGTAGCGGACAAGGTCAGGCCGCCGCTGCCGAGCTTGACGAGATTTCCCTCGCCATTGCTGCCGATATTGCCAGAAAAAGCCGAGCTGGTATTGCTGGTTCCGGTCGTCAGTGTCACCCCTGGGTCGACATAGATCGACGTGCCCGCCGTGCCGGCAAGGGAACCGATCTGTTGATCGGCGGCGAGTCCAAGCTGGGATCCGTTACCTGTCAGGCTGACGGCAGCGTTGGAGGAGAGCGCATTGGCTGCCGTCAAACTGAGAGTGCCGCCATTGCTGATCGAGATGGCTGAAGAATTGGCGAGGGAAGCGCCCGGGCCTACTCTCAGCGTGCCGCCAGTCACAGCGGTTGCGCCTGAATAGCTGTTCGCAGAACGCAGATCCAATAGGCCGGAACCGGCTTTTGTCAGACCGCCCCCACCGGAAATGCTTCCCCAGAAACTATTGTTTGTGGCGGTGTCAACGGTCAGCATGGCAGATCCCAAAGTCACGCTGGCTCCGGTGCCGCCATTCAGCGCGCCGACTGTCTGATTGTAGCCGGACAAATCGAAGGTGCCGCCGTTGAGCGCGATGCCTGTCGATTGGGTAAGAGCGTTTGCAACGCCGGTTCGCAAAATACCGCCATTGATCGCGGTTGCGCCTGTGTAACTTGTCACACCGCCCAGTGTCAAAGTTCCGGCACCTGACTTTGTGAGGCTTCCCGTTCCGGTAATGTCGCCATAATAGGTGAAATTACCGGCATTGTTGACCGTAAGAGCGGCTGAGCCGAGCGCTACACTGGCCGAACTGTTGTTGCTGGACAGTCCCTTGACCGTCTGATTGAAACCCTTGAGATCCCAGGTGCCGTTTGCGAGCTGGACCGTCGAGGATGTTGCCAGGGCATCTTGTGCGCCCATGACGAGCGAGCCACCAAGAATTGTCGTGGCGCCGGTAAAGCTGTTGACGCCGCTCAGGGTCAATGTTCCGGCGCTGCCTTTGGTCAGGCCGCCTGTGCCCGACATGATGCCGGAGATCAGTCCGTTGGCGTTGGAACCAATATTGAAGGTAAGCGTATGGCCGCCACTGTCGACTGCGCCCGTCAGCGACAGGCTCTGGTCGGCGCCGGAAGCACCAATCATCGTGTCAGCCGCCAATGTGACCGAACCGCCCCAGACCGATTTTGACACATTGTTTGTCAGCGCCCCGCTTCCCAGACCGGTGCCCGAAAGGGTCAGGGCTTCATTGGCGACGGTGAAATTCCCGTTGAAGATCAAGGCCGCGCCGGATGCAACAACGGTGCCCCCCGCAGCGCTTCCCAATGCGTTGGCATTGCTGATTGCGATGGCACCCTGGTTGATATAGGTGGTGCCAGTATGGCTGTTGGCAGAAAGAAAGCGGATAATCCCGGTTCCGGTCTTTATCCAGTCGCCGCCCGCAAGATTTGCCGAGACGTCGAGCGATCCGTCGCTAAACAGCTCAGTACCGGCTGCCCCCACGCCCATCACGGTCCCGCCATAAATATTATAGCCGGGAAAGCTGGTGCGGTTGAAGGTCAGAGAACTCGCCGCCACATTGCCCACGACCTGTACTGCGCCGGAAGCACCCGTGAAATCGCCGAACACCGCATGGCTGCCATTGATCCAGGCAACATTATTGCCATTGGCATCGACCCAGTTGGTTGCCGAACCCACGGACCAGGTGCCAGCGCCGCCATCCGCACCCGAAGTGGTGTTGATGCCGTCCCAGGCAAGCTGGGCAGAAGCCGGTAATGTGTTCATTGCGAGAATGGCAGTCAGCGCGGTGGTTGCAAGGAGTGTCGCGCTTCGCGTCGCAAGGCTGCGACGCATCCAATAAACAGAAGATTTCATCCCAGCCCCAAATTTTTCTTCGCATGACCCTCATCATGCGAGATGCCTCTTCCGAGACACGCCCAATCAAGCGCAGCAACCAATGGCTCTGTCGGTGACAAGCTGGTTGCAATCGCCGAAACCCGACAACCAGAAAGCACGAAAGTGAGCGCTAAACAAGAGGGGGTGCATGCAGGTTTTAGCCTTCATCACCAGACATCATTAAGCGCGCGCGCGAAAACGGCTTTGAGCACGTCTGATGGTGCAGAATACAGCGGTTTTGCTGCACCAAGCAGTCTGGAGCAAGGGGCGTTGGTACGCTAGCGGACCAATTTCGAGGGTGAGAGAACATCATGGCCGAGGGCGGGTCTCGCTATGCGCAGGCCTGGCTTTTGTGGCGATCTTCGCAGTCAGATATTCTAGCGGAAATTTCGTGTCTTCATTGCGATCTCGTCAAGATGCAGGTAGGGGTCCGGCATATCGCGTGGCTTGGGCAGGCCGCGCGGATCGGGTGTCGGGGATCCATGGTGAAATTCATCGCCCCTGCCATGGGGGAGGGGAAACCGACACTCACGTGAGCCGATGCTGGCGAGTTCGTGTGACAGATCGGTCAAGTGGTGGACGACGATATGAACGACCTCGCCTTCTCGTTGCACGCGGCCACGCACACCCATCATATTTGCCCCCAATATAATTCGAGGGAACTTTTCGAATGTTTTGGTCCATATCACGAGATTGGCAACAGCGGTTTCATCCTCAATCGTCACGAACATGACCCCTTTTGCGGATCCCGGTCGCTGCCGCACAAGCACAAGCCCTGCAATGTCGACCCAGTGGCGATCACGCATGGCGGTCGCTCTGGCGCAACTCACCACGCCACGATCTGCAAGCTCGGAGCGCAGAAAACTTAACGGATGCTGGCGCAAGGTGAGACCGGTATGGCCGTAATCGGCGACCACCTCGCTGCCGGCGGTCATGGGAGCCAGCTTGACCTTGGGCTCGATTTGTTCTTTGAACCCGTCCTGTTGCCGGAATGTCTGGCCTGATGTTGCCAGTACCCGGTTTCTAACAGCAGAAAATAACGGCAATGGCTCATCCCTGAGCGCCTTCATGGCCCAGAAGACTTCCCGTCTTTGCAGGCCGAGCGAGGGTTTGAAAGCATCGGCCTTGGCCAGTTCATTAAGCGTTTCCACACCAACTGCCGCGCGATGCCAGAGATCGTCAACCGAAGCAAAGGGTTGATCACCGCGCGCCGAAATCAGCCGCGCGGCATCGGCATTGCCCAATCCCTTCACCATGCGCAGGCCCAACCGAACGGCCAGCCGGCCGTCATCGGGGTTGCGCGCCTCTAAGGTACAATCCCAGCGGGACGCATTGATACAGACGGGACGAACCTCGACATTATGGGATTGCGCGTCCCGAACAATCTGCGCCGGGGCGTAAAACCCCATCGGTTGGGCGTTCAAAAGTGCGGCGCAGAAGACATCGGGATGCCAGCATTTCATCCAGCTGCTGGCATAGGCGATGAGCGCGAAACTCGCCGCATGGCTTTCCGGAAAGCCGTAGGAGCCGAAGCCCTCAAGCTGCTTGAAGGTTTGCATTGCGAATTCCCGTGGATAGCCATTGGCCACCATGCCTTCGATCAGCTTTTCACCGAATTTGGAAACCCCGCCTGTATGTTTGAAGGTTGCCATTGCACGGCGCAATTGATCGGCTTCGCCAGCAGAAAAGCCGGCGCATTCGATGGCCACCCGCATCGCCTGTTCCTGAAACAGCGGAACCCCCAATGTCTTGCCGAGCACGGCTTCCAGTTGCGGGCTGGGATAGATGACCTCCTCGCGGCCTTCGCGCCGCTTGAGATAAGGATGGACCATGTCACCCTGGATCGGTCCTGGCCTGACGATCGCCACTTCGATGACCAGATCATAGAAAGTGCGGGGTTTCATGCGCGGCAACATTGCCATCTGTGCACGCGATTCAATCTGAAACGTGCCCAGCGTATCGGCGCGTCTGATCATGGCATAGGTCCGCGGATCCTCAGAAGGAATGGAGGCAAGATTAAGCTGGGTGTCTTTATGCTGTGCCAGAAAATCGAAAGCCCGGCGCATGCAGGACAGCATGCCGAGTGCCAGAATGTCGACCTTCATGAACTTCAATATATCAATGTCGTCCTTGTCCCATTCAATGATCGCCCGATCAGCCATTGCGGCAGGTTCGATCGGAACCAGTTCGTCAAGGCGGTCGCGCGTCAGGACAAAGCCACCGGGATGCTGGGACAGATGTCGCGGTGTCCCCACCAGCTGATGGGCAAGGTCGAGCGCCAGACGCAGACGACGATCCTGCAGGTTGAGATTGAGCCCTTCGGCATGTTTGGCTTCAATGCTTTCCGACCAGCCCCAAACCTGTGACGAGAGTGTTTTGGTGAGATCTTCGGGCAAGCCAAGCGCCTTTCCGACATCGCGCAAGGCGCCTTTGGCACGGTAGCGAACAACGGTTGCGCACAAGGCTGCCCGCTCCCGCCCATAGGTTTGGTAGATCCACTGGATGACCTCTTCGCGGCGCTCGTGCTCGAAATCCACATCGATATCGGGTGGTTCGCGTCGTTCTTCCGATACGAAGCGTTCGAACAACAAATCATTGCGGTCAGGATCAATGCTGGTAATGCCCAAAACGTAGCAGACCGAACTGTTGGCCGCCGAACCACGACCCTGACAGAGAATACCTTTTGAGCGGGCAAAGCGCACGATTGCGTTGACCGTGAGAAAATAGGGGGCGTAGTCGAGCTTGGCGATCAGCTGCAATTCATGCTGAAGCCCGCGTCGGACCTTATCGGGCAGCCCTTCCGGGTAGTGTTCGAGAGCACCCGCCCATGTCAGTTTCTCCAGCGCCTGCTGGGTCGAGAGTTCAGGGAAGAGCTTTTCCTCGGGATATTGGTAGGTCAATTCATCGAGCTGAAATCTGCAGCGATCAACGATCTCGTTTGTTCTGGAAAGCGCTTCCGGATAGCGGGCAAACAGCCGATGCATTTCATCCGGTTTTTTGAGATAGCGGTCGCAGAAACGTTCTCGACGATGTCCGAGTTCGTCAATCGTTACATTGTGGCGGATAGCGGTCACCACATCCTGCAGAACCTGGCGTGCCGGCTCATGAAACAGCACATCATTGGTGACCACGGTGCTGATCTTGGCTGCTGCGGCCATTTGGGAAAGCTGCCACAGGCGCAGTTGGTCATTGGGTCTGCGCCGCAATGTCAATGCCATATAGGCACGATCAGCGAATACGGCATGGAGTTTGCGAAGATGGGTGGCTACGACTGCGTTGGCCTCATCGGGCAACAGCACCACGAGCAATCCCTCGCTATAGCTTGCGAGATCGTCCCATTCGAGCCGACATTTTGCCTTGCCGGCGCGCATTTTTCCCAACGAGAGCAACCGGCATAGCCGGGCGTAGGCTTGTCGGTCGGTGGGATAGGCAAGAACAGACATGCCATCGCAAAGGTCCAGCCTGCAACCGACGACCAGACGCACACCGCTGTCGCGGGCGGCCTGATGCGCCCGCACAAGACCTGCCAGCGAATTGCGATCGACGATTGCGAGCGCGGCAATGCCCAATCGCGCGGCTTCGGCAAACAGTTCCTCACAACTGCTGGCGCCGCGCAGAAAGGAAAAATGGCTGGTGACCTGCAGCTCGGCATAGGCTGTTTCTCTCATCCAAAGACCCCATGCAGGAACCAGCGCTGGCTACCGCTCTCGCTGTGCTCGCCGTCGCCGGAACGGAAAATCCAGTAGCGTTCACCGGCATCGTCCTCAACCTGGAAATAATCGCGCACCGTTGCCATTTCGGCATCGCGCTTCCACCATTCGCCGCGAATGCGTTCCGGGCCGTCTGCCTGTCGCACCCGTCGTCTCACACCGCGCCAGGTAAACCAGACCGGCGGATTGTCGGGCAGAAGAGCCATGGTTTCGATCGGTTCGGGGCGTGCTAACAGGCGCGTTGGTCTAGGCCATTTGCCGTTCCAAGTGGCGCCGGTTTCGGGTGACAGTGCTGCGATCATTGCCACCGAGCGTTCGGGGACGTCGCTCTCGACGGGTGTAAAGCGACACAGTCGGCTTTCGCCAATGCGGTTGGCCAGCACATCAACCAGGTCGGAAATATCGGGGTTTGCCGCATCGATGAGTGTGACCATGGGCTGTCTTTCACGCAACGGTTCGACAATCACGGCTGCAAGTTCCATGATTTCGATGCCAAAGCCGGGATCGATGCTGGCAATTTTGTCATTGAGCAGCCGTGACAGGCGTTGGGGGGCGCGGATAGGCTGCGCTGCGCCAACCCGGAGTGCCTGTCGGGCGTTGTCGACGCGATGGATCAGCAGATCAAGCCGCCGTGCACCCATTCCCCTGGTTTCAAGTTCGGCACAGAGCTGGGATACCAGTTTGCCGATTGCGCGGCGGATGGTTTCTGCCGCACCGATCGGTTCACCAAACACCTTTCTTGCTTCGATAATTTCGGGGACGCGGTAGGGCGTGATGGGTTCGGGTAATCGCCCGAAAGCCTGATCGAGCCGACGGGCAATCTGTGGACCAAAGCGCAAGGTCAGCGGTGCGCGCGGCTGGTTCATCACATCGGCGATGGTTTCAAAACCCAACCGGTGCAATTCGACGATCATGTCTTTTTGCAGACGCAGCGCTGCAAGCGGCAGCGCCGCCAGAAAAGATGCGGTTTTGTTGTCTGGTATGATCTCAATGCTGTGTTCACCAAAGCGGGCGGCTGCATGGGCTGCCCCCCAGCTTTGAGCGAGCGCTATGCGCGCCTTGACCCCGGAAGAGGCGAAGCGCTGCAGGATTGCGCCGAGCATCGCGGCTTCACCACCGTGAAGATGGTCTGCACCGGTCGTGTCAATGACAAGCCCGTCGGGTGGATCAGCCATGACGATCGGAGAGATGCGCTGCAAGGCCCAATGAGCGAGTTTCTGCAGTCCCGCCGCGTCGGCGGCGGGATTGGCATCCATCAGGCGAAGGTCAGGCGCCAGTGCCTGCGCCTTGGCGACGGGCATGCCAAGGCGCAGGCCGAGCGCCTCTGCATTGTCGTCGAGTGCCATGATGACACGCCGCCGGCTATCGTGTCCGACAAGCACCAGCGGGGCGGTGTCATCAAGCGATCCGACGTCCGATTTCCTTCTGAGGCGATCGGTAGACCACCTTGGAAGGAAGAGCGATACGACCCTGGTCATCACAGGCCTCCACTTCAAAATCTGCGCTGTCACCAGCGCGGCAACGGATGAGTTCGACAAGCCAGCGTGCCCGGCCGAGTCCTGGAACGGGAAGGGGTGCGGATGGCATTTGAGACACGCGCCATCGCGTGACGCTGGCCGTGGGCTGACCAAAATCACCGGCTTCGCTCTGTCGACGCCAGCGCCGCAAGGCAATGCCGATCGTTCCCCCATTTTCGGCGGCAAGTTGCAACCGTCGCGATGCTGTCATCGACAGGCGGGCCGTTTCGGCAATCACAGCGCCCAGACCGCCGTGACGCAAGCCCTCCTCAAAACAGGCAAGAAGGGACTTTTCATCCCCCGCCTCCAGATGCAGCATTCGGTCGGGATGAAGGCCAGCCTGAGCGATGGCCGGCATGAATAGATCGCGGCGCGTGACCACCCAGAGGATCTTGCCCTGCGTGCGTGCGGCAATCCCTGCTGCAAACAAGGCGGCAGCAGCACCATCCACGGCACCATTGCCACCGCCAGCCACTTCATGCAGGCAAGCTAAGGCCAGACCGCCACCCGGCAGTTTGCTGTCGAGCGCCGGCAAACCGAAAGGCAGAACGTGGCGTTGTCGCGCATGTCCGCCCTCCAGCCGCTCGATGCGCGACCGCAGTTCTGCAATAACGGGATTGGCGGCGGGTTCGGGCATTGCGATACAGTTCCTTGCAGGGGTTTGCAGCTTCAATAAAAGCTGATAAGTTCCCTATTTGTTCCGATTGCCTTTGCGAGTCAATCGGGCCTGCTGAATTGAAATCACAGCTTTTGCGCGGTGTTCAATTGAATCCTGCAAGGGTTTCAAGGGGATATCGGCGAAGCCCAGCGGCAGGAATTTTTTGTATATGACGGGGACAGATGACGGCTTACCTGGAAAAGCTCAACGACCGGCAACGGGAAGCAGTGGAATATGGCGTGGGGGACGCTGGTGTCAGCGGTCCGCTATTGGTGATTGCCGGTGCTGGTTCAGGCAAGACCAACACATTGGCGCATCGGGTTGCCCATCTCATTGTCAAAGGCGCGGATCCAAAACGGATCTTGCTGATGACTTTTTCGCGCCGGGCGGCCTCCGAAATGGGCCGACGGGTCGAGCGGATCTGTCGGCAGGTTCTGGGTGAGAACGCTGCCATCATGCGCGATGCGCTACACTGGGCAGGGACCTTTCACGGCATCGGTGCCCGGCTGCTGCGGATTTACGCCGAACAGATCGGTCTGAATGTGGATTTCACAATTCATGATCGTGAAGACAGTGCGGATCTGATGAACCTGGTCCGGCACGAATTGGGCCTGTCGAAGACAGAAAGCCGCTTTCCCACCAAGGGGACTTGTCTTGCCATCTATTCGCGGGTGGTCAATGCCGAAAGTTCTATCGGCGAGATCCTCAAATCGGCCTATCCCTGGGCGATCGGCTGGGAAGACGAACTCAAACAGCTATTTGCGGCCTATGTCGACGCGAAACAGGCGCAGAATGTGCTCGATTATGACGACCTTCTGCTCTATTGGGCGCAGATGGTGTCTGATCCCGAACTCGCGCAGGATATTGGCGGGCGTTTTGATCATGTCCTTGTCGATGAGTATCAGGATACCAACCGGTTGCAGGCCTCCATTCTTCTGGCACTCAAGCCTGATGGACAGGGTTTGACTGTGGTCGGGGATGATGCGCAATCGATCTATTCGTTTCGGGCGGCAACGGTGCGCAACATCCTTGATTTTCCGGAAGCATTCGCGCCAAAGCCGGCAGACATCATCACGCTTGATCGCAATTACCGCTCCACACAACCCATTCTGGCTGCAGCCAATGGAGTGATCGACCTCGCACGCGAGCGGTTCACCAAGAACCTATGGACGGACCGTTGCTCGGAGCAGCGTCCCCTGCTCGTGACCGTCCGGGACGAAAGTGACCAGGCCCACTACATTGTGGAGCAGGTATTGGCCAATCGCGAGATCGGTATGACGCTCAAGCAACAGGCTGTGCTGTTTCGGACATCGAGCCATAGTGGTGCCCTTGAAATCGAACTGACGCGACGCAACATCCCCTTCGTCAAATTCGGTGGATTGAAATTTCTCGACAGCGCGCATGTCAAGGACTTGCTGGCGGCGCTCCGCTTTGCACAGAATCCTCGTGATCGTGTGGCGGGCTTTCGCCTTTTGCAAATGCTTCCCGGCGTTGGTCCGCAGACAGCCGGCAAAATACTCGACACCATTGCCACAGACCCTGAACCCCTGATATCTCTCGCCGAAATTCCACCACCACCCAGGACTGGCGACGACTGGCCTGCCTTTATCGCGATGCTTTCAGCTCTGCGCAAAGCAGAAGGCGGCTGGCCCGGGGAAATCGGTCAGGCGCGCCTGTGGTATGAACCGCATCTTGAACGTCTTCATGAGGAGGCTGAAACCCGCAAGGCCGATCTTCTCCAGCTTGAGCAGATTGCTGGCGGTTATCCCAACCGTGAGCGGTTCCTGACCGAATTGACGCTTGATCCGCCCGATGCCACCAGTGACCAGGCGGGCGTACCGCTGCTGGACGAAGATTATCTCATCCTTTCAACTATCCATTCATCCAAGGGCCAGGAATGGCGTTCGGTTTTCATGATCAATGTGGTGGACGGTTGTATACCGTCGGATCTCGGTGCCGGAACGACGGCGGAACTCGAAGAGGAGCGGCGCCTGCTCTATGTGGGGATGACCCGCGCGCGAGATAGCCTGAGCCTTATCACACCACAACGCTTCTTCACCTATGGGCAGAACACGCAGGGGGACCGGCACGTATATGCGTCCAGAACCCGCTTCATCCCCAAAAACTTGCTGCCGCTGTTCGAGATCACAAGTTGGCCAAAGCTCTCAGCCGCAAGAGCGGAGCGCAGCAAGGCATCGGTCAGAATGGATGTTGGAGCGAGAATGCGCAAGATGTGGCGTTAACGAGACCGACGCGGGAGGATGCGAATGCAGCTCCTTTATAGTTGCTGGCGTTTCTGCTAAATGAGCATCGCGCTGGAGCCCTTCAGTAAAGTCTTTCAGCCGAACAACCGGCTTGCTCGCAAAAAACTCTTATTTCCAGTGAATGATATAGAGAGGTTGAAAGCATCAGTCTCATTGCTTATCCCTTGGGAAAGTGCATGCGGCAAAGAAGTTTGGGGGCATATATTTATAGAAAGCCGCAACGTCTTCCTATCACAGCGTGGGTCGATTGACTGCAAACGATAAAACCTGGGCCCTCTCTATCCAGCGCGCAGTCGGCGTTGGTTGCGATGCTGTTTGCGTACTGGTGCTGGCTTTTTATAGTACACCAACAGAGACCAAACGAGTTGAGGTTGGTGGCACACGTACCAACCGGATAATAGCTGCAGCCCATGGCATTCATCGCTTTTCGATTTTGAAACAAGCTGAAGATACCCCAGCAGCTAGCACGGGGCGAGTTGCAGAATTCTGATCTTACAACCACGAGCTTCTCCTCGACAGTCGATCAGCGGAACCGGCGTTTGGGTTGGCGGCAAAGATGAGGCTAGGCGAAGGGCACCTGAGCTTCACAAATCGTGGTGGAAACACTTGCAGAATATGATATCGCATAAGGATTCATATATTGCCCTACGGATGCAACCCCATTCTCATCGCGCGCGCGTACAGTGCTGACGAATGCTCAAGCTGGTGGACGTATCGATTTTTCGAGCTTCTTTATCGCCTCACGCAAAGATCGTTGCTCGTCAAAATAGTCCTCCCAAACCTTTTTCTTTCCGAGTAGCGCGGGAACAGTCCGGATTGTAAATCGCTTGGGGTCGAGGCCCTTTCTGACCTGGGTCCAGTTGAGCGGCATCGACACCGTCGCCCCCTCGCGCATTCTGGGTGAGAGCGGTGCAACGGCTGTCGACATGCGGTCATTGCGTAGGTAGTCCAGGAAAATACGGCCTTTGCGCTGGCTTTTGGCCATTTTGATCAGGTAGCGGTCGGGATAGTCGCCGGCCATTTGTTGGCAAACATCGTGTGCGAAACCTTTGGCTTCTGCCCAGTTGAGTTTTTTGCCTTTGCCACCGCCAAGCGGCGTGACCACATGCAGTCCTTTGCCGCCCGTGGTTTTGCAGAAGCTGACCAGACCAAGCTGATCAAGGCGATCGCGCATTTCCAGCGCCGCTTCGATAACGCTGAAAAAAGCCACGTCAGGGCCAGGATCGAGATCAAACACCAGCCGACCAGGGATTTCTGGTTGATAGGGTAAACAATTCCACGGATGCAGTTCGACGCCACCCATTTGAGCGACTGCTGCGAGCCCTTCCACCCGATCGATCTGGAGATAGGGCTTCCTGTCACCAAACACCTCTACAAGTTCGATCAGGTTCGAGGTGCCTGGGAGCGCATGACGCTGGAAGAACTGCTCGCCCTGCAAACCATCGGGCGCGCGAACCACCGAGCAGGGCCGGCCGTTGACATGGTTGATCAACCACGGTCCCACCGCCTCGTAATAGCGGGCGAGATCGAGTTTTGTGACTGGCTTTCCATCCCCAGCATCCGGCCAGAGTGTCTTATCAGGGCTCGAAATCAATACGCCCATGATATTGGGTTTGCCGCCTGCTTGAGATGTGAGAATATCTCCAGGCTTTGCGGTGTCGTTTTCAGGGACATCGACGTCGCTCGGCGCTGCCGGCGTTTCGGCAACCACCTCTTTCGCTGGCTTGTCCTCGCGCAACCCTTTGAACGCAGCTTGGCGAACGAGGCCGTCTGCCGTCCACCCGGCGAATTGTATCTCTGCGACCAATTGCGGTTTCAGCCATTTGATATCGGTGCCTCCCTTGGGCGCACCGATCCCGGTAAAAGGCGATTTCCTGGCCTCAAGCGCACGAAGTTTCGGTAGAATGCCCGCAACGGTTTTTGCGCCATAGCCGGTACCGACACGACCAACATATACGAAATGTCTGCCGCGATTGACGCCGACGAGCAAAGAACGGAATTTGCCATTGGTCGTGGCATAACCGCCAATCACCACTTCATGGCCTGAACGGCATTTGGACTTGACCCAGCTGTCGGAACGACCCGAGACATAGCGGGCGTCCGCCTGTTTGGAAACGATGCCTTCCAGCGAAAGCCGACAGGCGGAACGCAGAACCGCTTCCCCGCCTGTTTCAAAATGTGTCACATAGCGGATCAGCGGATCCTCACTGACGCTTTCTACCATCTGCTCGAGCCGTTGCTTGCGGTGGGTAAGAGCAAGTTGCCGCAGGTCCTCGATGCCGTCAAAAAGCAGATCAAACGCGAAATAAACCAGGGCATCGGTGTTGCCCTCGGACAAAGCTGCCTGCAATGCTGCAAAATCAGGTGCTCCACTTTCGTCCAGCGCGCAGATTTCCCCATCTATGATGCCGTCGGGGAGTGCTGCCGCGCTTTTTACAATGGCTGGAAATCTTTCGGTCCAGTCGAGACCCTTTCGGGTTCTCAATGTGACTGCGCCAGAATTGACATGCATCTGGATGCGGTAGCCGTCGAATTTAATTTCGTGAATCCAGTTTTTCGAAGCCGGCGGCCTGTCGTGGGTTTCACATAATTGGGGTGGGACGAAGTCCGGCATGGTGGCGGGCGTTGACTTGACGGTCTCCGACATCCTTTTGTTTTTTTCGCGCTTTTTTGCAGCAAGCCCATGACTGCTATCCCAAACGGCGTCTGCCGCGATAGCGTCAGTTTCGATCATGAAGGGGCGCGGCTTTCTGCCTTTGCCGGCTGCTATCATCTGCATGGAACGAGCGGATGCGACAGAGGTGTCATTGTCGTCCAAAACGGCAGCACCGTTGCTGTATACGGCAAACGCGTCTTGATGCTTGATCAGCAACCAGTTGGTTCGTCTGGAGCCGTTGCGATCCGCTTTCATGCGCACCAGCACAAAGCTGCCATGCAGTCGCTTACCTTCTAGGGTAAATTTCAGGTCGCCTTTGGCAAGCGCCTCGCTGGCGGTCAGTTCTCCTTCCGGTGTCCAGTAACCACGGTCCCAGAGCATCACTGTGCCGCCGCCATATTGGCCTTTGGGGATCGTTCCCTCGAAATCCCCGTAATCAAGAGGATGGTCTTCGACCTCGACCGCCAGACGCTTGTCGCCGGGATCAAGAGAGGGTCCTCTGGTCACGGCCCAGGATTTGAAGACACCGTCAAGTTCGAGACGCAGATCGTAATGCAGTCGCGTCGCAGCATGTTTCTGAATAACGAAACGCAGCTTCTTCGAGGCCTTTGGCCGGTTCACCCCTTTTGGCTCCTGCGTCTTTTCAAAGTCGCGCTTTTTTTTGTAGGTTTCGAGTTTATCGCGGGCCATGACTGTCCTCATCTAGCTGTCAGTGCACCATCGATGCGTCCACTATAGAACGGTGATGCCAGACTGCTCAATTCTGACCCACAGCGTCTTGCTGGCACGAGACGACAGGGGAAGAGCTTGACCGTCGCTGGCTCCGCGGTCTCCTCAGGCACCTGATCACTGAGAAAACAACCGCGCAAGATAGTTTTTGTTCCTGCCAGCTCTGCGCACCCGAAAAAAACCTGCAAAAGCGTGGAGCTTTACACGGCGGACATCCGCAACAAACAGCCGCTTTTTTGCCCTCAATGCGATACTCAAAGCCGTAATCCACCACAGGACGCAGTCTGTTGTCGCCAAAGGGCTGGCGCAGAGGACCGCAAGCGCCGATCTGAATTCCCGCACAGCACTTGCCGGGCGATACGGAAACATTGGTATGGCAGCGAAAGACAGAACTGTGGCGAGCAGCACTGCGAATGTCCACGACCTTATACAAAAAAGGAACCGCGGCAGGACAAAAATGCAATGCGCGTCGAGCAGGAAAAACGAGGGAGTGCGCATGGTTTCCCGCCACACTATGGTTCGTCCTTAAAGACGTCGCCCTTGTTCAGGGAGTTGCTTCGTTCCGTTATGCTAGGCCAGACAAGGGTTGCATCACGCTCTCAAGAAACAACGCGCCGATCAGACTGCCGGCTTGCAGTTTGACAAGAGACCCTTGGGAACAAGCCCTTCCATACATATCCTGCGCCATGTGTTGACCGGCCTTGCCCGCCATCTGACAATAGCGAATATCGGAACTGGCGCCATGGTGCCAATCGACGTCCTGTCGATCGGTCGGTCAACGGGCACGGAGATTGATGTAAATATGACTTTCTAGCTATTTAAATGGAAGAAAGCACTTCCATGCAAACCTGAATCTGCCCCCAGACTATCATCGCGCTGACGGACGGGTTTAGCTCAACATCTTGCAGGAAAATTGATTGGGGTGTGTGGGCAATGATGCCTGATGGGTGCATGACAGGCCGCCAAGCACGCGGTATTGCTGGCTACAGTTTGTTTGCCAGAAAATTATCAACTTTCGAGGCAATCGATACAAACACCGCAACAGTCCTCGTCAAAACAGAAAGCAGGCTTTTTCTGCCGGCAACAATCGCAGAGAATGGCCGCTGCATCCGAGCGCGGTTCGGGGGGCAGGATCTCAATTTCCAAAGCTTCGTCTGGACATGAAGGCTGTGCCATTGCCGTGGTTCCCCGTCTAATCAGGATATGTGCTTATGGCTTCAGATAAACACAGAGAGGGGCGATTTAAAGAGCGGGTCTGGACTATCCGTCGAAGGCGCTCGGGAACCCGGCCCAAAGCGCGGTCCACGTCGCCCCACGCAGCGGTTGTTGGAAGAAGATTGGAGGGTTGCGTCAACCTGTCGGCTTGGGCGTTTCAGAGAATGCCGGCGTCGGGTCCGCATTGGCCTTACGCGCCTTCTGCGATGCCCGTGACAGCGGGCACGGCCTTGAGGGCTTTGAGCACAGATTCGAGATATGGCCGGCTTATCAGGGAAGTGGTTACTGCAGCAGCTTGGCCTTCATTGCTTGACCAAAAATGGTAAGCTGCAGCATGGGCTCGCCTCGAATGACACTTTCCTCGACGAGGTCGAGCTGTTCGAGCCGTCCGATAACGCGATGGGACAGTCGTTTGTCACCAACGAGCCAGTCGCTGCCGATCTTTTTCTGACGGCGGAAGAAGGCGATGGCCCGCAGGGCGTCGTGCTGCGCGCGGGTGAGTTTATCAGACGATGGCGCGGTCATGTAATCGACATATGGAAACATCAAGATCCTCCTGCTCAATCATGGTGGACAGTGATAATTGTCTGCGGCCTCTCGGGTCCCACAGTTGCAAAACGCCGGATTTGCAAGGAAAACGGACTTGCCTCACAATTTGTTCCAGGGTGCGGGTTTCTCAGCCTGTTGCACCCTTTCGGCAAAATGTCGGAGCAATGCCACGAAGCGCTGGCAGAAACAAACCGCTGTCTAATGTTCCAGTGACAATTTCTGCAGCTTTTTAATCGTTAATGCGTTAATCTCTGCAAGAATACATCGACAGGGAGCCTGACAGTTTGAGCGTCGCTTTTGTCAAAGAAGAAAGTGCGGAAGCTGCTGCGGAGACAATTTTGCCGCCGCGACCGATTTCTGGTCGAATCAATCTGGTGACGGAGAGCGGGCTTGAAATGCTGCACGAAGCGCTTGCATCGGCGCAAAGCAGGCTTGACGCTGCAAACCGGCTCGAGGATATCAATGAAAGACGGCGTCAGTCAGCGGTTTGGCTGCGTGATGTACGCTATTACAGTGAGCGCATCCGTACGGCTGAGCTGGTTAAGCCCTCCGCATCTTCTGATGTTGTTGGCTTTGGGCATGTGGTCACCTTTCAGCGCTCGGATGGTCGCAGGCTGAGTTTCAAAATTGTCGGTGAAGATGAGGCTGATCCATCGCGGGACACGTTGTCGCATGGTTCACCGGTTGCAATCGCCCTGATGGGTAAGGCGGTAGGCGAGGTTGTTGAGATAGGGGCGCTTGAACTGGAAATTGTTTCCATCAACGCCTCGGCACAAGTTTGAATTCCTTGCCATTTTTTCACCCAACACCCTGAGGGCCTTGTTGAGCCGGATAGCCTGGTCGCTGCTGCGTCGGGCTGCAGCAATTGCTGCGGTTTGATCGGATTCTGCCTTTCGCCCGCATTGTGGACAAGCGGGCGCAGTGGGCAAGGGCTGTGACCATTGCTGCGGTGCCAGGAGGGTCCGCTCCGCCTCTTCGAGCACCTGATAGTTGCCCTCGATGACTTTTTTGCGTGGCGTCGTGGGAATGTCTCACCCGGATGGCGTCGATGGTGCCTGTTTGAGTGACAAGCGAGTTCATGCAACGAATGCGATAGAGCCCGGCCATCAACTCACAGGGACTTGTGCCATCATTGGCATTTTTGAGCAGGATTTCGCACAGATTGTCACCGACATTATAGATGTTGCCATCTTCAACATCGCGCAACCGAATGAGATGCGTGGTGGAATGGGCCTTGTCTAAACTGCGGCTTGCGGATTGTTTTGCTCCGTCCGTGACAAAGCCTTCCTTTTTGAGGCCGCGTATTATTTCAAGGGTGGGAATTGGGTGAACTGTTGCGAGCGGCTCGCATGCGCGGTGTCTGCAAAAATCGAGGGTGCCCGCGCCTGCATTTACGCCCCCGTCAGGGAATGGGTCTGGTCGAAGCGAGCGCTTTTAGTGTAGATGCTCATGATCTTTCTGCTTGAGATTTTCCCCGGCCCCTGGGCGAAGAAAAAACAGAGGCGGCCGCAGGCCGGCCATAGAGCGGCAGGGTGTGCGGATCGTCGCCGTAGATGAAGAGTACCGGATGAGGCGTGATAGGGTGGAAGGAAATTTGGGAGAAGCGATTTGCTGGCCTGAGTGATTGAACGGAGCATGGCACCTACCTTCTTAACCTATATGACTCGCCAAAATATTAGGGACGCTCCCCCGTAGCGAAGGCGCTCCTTCGTCACGCAATTGAAGATTTCGATGGCGAGAGGCGAACCATGCTTTTTGCCATGTTATTTTCTGGTATTCGCGGAGAATTCGAATGCTGTAGTTTTCTATGAAAAGCTCGGTGGTACGGTAATTGAAAATAAGCGTGACAGGAGCCGGTGGGGAAATGATAGGATTGGAACAAATGCGATATCAGTGGCCTTCGGCAGAATCACTCCGTCAGAAAATGAATCATCAACCCAGCCACACGAGCTGATCGCAACTCGATTTGTTCGGTGAAAATGCAGCTTTCTCTGAACCAGATTTTGCGACCTACATCGGTATTAATGCGTGATTGAAACGCGCTGCCTCCATTTGAGCAGATGAGACTTGGGCTCGGCGACCGATACTCCAATCCGTTGTCCGCAATCGTGCCCGCAGGTGCGGCTCAGTGAGGATGATCGAGGAGAAGTTTTAACGGGAACGAACAAGGCTTGCGCGGGCTAAAGCCTGCGTTCTGTGGTATCGTGCAGCACGTGTTCTTCCTTAAAGGACACCGGAGACCGCCGGCTTAGCCAGCGCCATCTGCTACTCGTTAGTCCTGTCTGAAAGATCGATATCAATCAATGCGATGCCAAAATCTGGATTATAGCTGCGTTTGAGTGATGCGGGTGTTTCTCGAATAATGACTTCCAGGGTTGGCTTCACATAGCCTTTGACGAAATGCCCGCCACGTGTCTGTCCGTCGGACAAGCCCAGCACCGCGTGAAGATGGGGGTGCGGCTCACCTTGTTCGTTCAATGTGATATCACCGATCAGGCTTAAGACCTCGCTTTGCACGGTCACAGGAATATCCTGGTAGCGCCGGGCTTGGAGATCAAAGAAAGCGAGCATTGTTTCCTGAAACGCGCCGATCGCCGAAACCGATGCGGCGTTGATGTCATGTTTGATGGCAAAATGGCGAATTGTCTCGAAAGCTTCCTCGCCTGGTTCAACCACCAATATGAAGACGCGCTCGCTGTCATTGGACAAAAGTTTGCTTCGCATGCGGTCCTCTTGGCTTCGGCTTAAGATAATGACCGCCAGCGCAACTGGCGGTCCTGATTTGGGAATGCAGTTTAACGGGGATGACGGCCTTCCGCGATCTCCTCGACAATCTTGTCGACGAAAGCGTCAAGATCATCGGGCGATCGCGAGGTTATAATGCCCTGATCAGCAATGACTGCTTCATCGACCCAGTGGCCGCCGGCGTTTTTCAGGTCGGTTTTGATCGAACCATAGGAGGTTACCTTGCGGCCCCTGACGGCGTCCGCTTCGATCAGCAACCAGGGTGCATGGCAGATTGCCGCGACGATTTTACCCGATTTCAGGAATGCGCGTACCACGCCTATCGCATCTTCATCGGCGCGTAATTTGTCGGGGTTGATTTGCCCACCCGGCAGAACCAGCGCATGGGTGTCATCGAGTGCAATCTCCTGCAGCGTGAGGTCGACATCAACGCTGTCACCCCAGTCGCCGTCGTCCCAACTTTTGATTCTTCCACTTTTGGGAGAGGCGATCTTCACCGTGGCCCCCCGTTCGCGCAGTTTTTCCAAGGGGACACGAAGCTCCGAGCGTTCGTATCCATCTGCTGCGAGAATGACGATATTGGCATCGGTGATTTCAGTCATAACTATCCTCATGGTTTATTTGGGCGCAGTGCCGGTTGTTGGCACTGCACCAGTGATTTGCGTTACACCTGAACGGCTTAGACGGTCCTGACTCGGGGCGCATTGCCACCATTCCTTTGACACAACCACCACACGCCGGGCACAACGGCCATCACAAGGCTGCAGCGGACAGCTGCAGGCGCGTCAGCGCCAGCAAGCCGCAGGAGAAAGCTAGTCGCGATGTTCAGGCAGCTCTTTAAGCTGATCCTTGGTCCAGGACGTCACCGCATGAACATTGCCGTCATCATCGCGCATGAAATCAAAGCCGCTGAGTGGAACCGAGACCGGTTTTGCGCCAATGCCCAGAAACCCGCCAACGTCAATGATGACCTGCGCATTGGGCCCCATGCCATGGAGGTGGTCGACGGTTCCGATCTTGTGGTCATCGATACCATAGACGGTGGCGCCATCGAGCGTGTCCGAATTCAGTTCCGGCGCTGTTAGTCTAATATGTTTGCTGTGATCCATCTCAAATCCTCCTTGTTTTCTGAGTGGGTATAACCCGGTGGCGGGCAATCTGTTCCCGGGGACGCTTCTAAATATGCGGCTTCTCGGAAAGATATCCACGTAAATGGGAGGTGATAGTTGGGATTGCGTTGTTTGTTTGGGACCCTTACATCGATCGCTGCTGGCAGCGATCAGGCTATGATCGCCGAGAGCACGGGTGACAGACGGAGAAGTTGGGGAAGAGGATGCCGACATGCAGTCTGTCGACCTCGTCAGCACACTCAACTTGAAACCCCAGCCGCCCCCACCAGCCCGGGTGACGGGAAGGCGGCACCGTTACGCCGGCGTCGCTGTGGTGATCGCGTCTTCACCTATTCACCAAAGCCAAGTCTCGGTGGCAATGACAGCCTGCAGGCATTTACGACGATCGGCCATCTTCGTGATCATCAGCCCTACCAGGTCGAGATGGCACCCGGCTTTAATCCATGGCGGCGCGATGTGAATTGGTTGCCGGCACTACAGGCACTGATCAGACCCATGCTCAACGCGCTTTCCTTCACGCGTTCAAAGTCCAACTGGGGCTACCAGTTTCGCTTCGGGCTGTTTGAAATCATTGATGCGGATGCAGATCTGATTGCGATGGCTATGGGATTGCCGGCCCTGTGGTCATCGATCAATTGTGGCACGTCAGCCAGCGCTGCCCAATGCTGCGATAAGGTCTCTGGCCTGACCCAGGTCGTCGAGCAATTCGCCTTCCGCGCGCTGCTGGTGTATCGGATCAGGCAACCGCAGAATATAGGAGGGATGCCATGAGAAAAGGATACGGGTTTCATCCTGCAACTGTTCCACGGTTCCGCGCCGCTGGGAGATCGGGCGCGCGGTGCCGCTTACAGCAAAAGCCGCCGATGCACCGAGTGCCACAATAAGCCTGGGTTTTACCAGCGCTATTTCCTGGGTAAGCCACCATCGGCAATGATTGATCTCATCGCGATTTGGCGTTTGGTGCAGGCGTCTTTTCCCGCGCGGTGTGAATTTGAAATGCTTGACCGCATTGGTCAGGAACACGCTATTGTCAGCGATATCGGCTCGCTGCATCAGCCGACGCAGGATCTGGCCAGCTGGTCCAACGAAAGGCAGGCCGCTTAAATCCTCATGGTCTCCGGGTTGCTCGCCAACAATCATTATTGCGGCGTTCTGGCTTCCAGATCCACAGACAGCCTGGCTGGCCTGTTCGCAAAGGCTGCAGCGCTGACAAGTGCGGATCGCGCGGCTCAGGTCGTCGATTGTGTCTGCGGCGGCTGCAACGGCCGGGAACTGGTCGCGATAGCGTTGCGTGATCAGCTCGGAGCCTTTTCGTGGAGGGGTGGCCTGCGCCTCGCGCATTTTGGTGGTGCGCGCCTCCGCGTCCTTCAGCATGGCCGGGATCAGGCTCGTTTCGGGCATGTTACGCCAGTATTTTTTCGGCATTTCCGATAGCATGGCGCGTATATTGGTTCGGGCTGGATTGAAAATATTGCTGAAATAGGCGTTCCAAAGCGCCTCGCTGTCATCCGGCGCCAGATTGGGTCTTGCGGCACCGGCCCGAAATTCCAGCACGCCATTTTCAAACACAGCGCTGCGTTTTGGGGTCAGGATCGTCCAGTCCATGTCGGAGAAGCGTGCCACGAAAAATGTTGAGGCTGGTTCGACGATATTGTGGTCGGGTTCGAACCAGGCGATGAAACGCCGGCGTTGCGTTGTTGCGCTGATTTCGCGGAAGCGCAGGAATGCATGCATCTTGTGTAGATCCCGCCTTACATTCTTGCTCATCCGGATCAGACGGTAACCGAGGGGATCTACCGGAGACAGCGGATCGCCGTCGCGTTGCACCAGACGCCACAAGGCTTGATAGAGCAGATGAAATCGTTCGGCGTCGGCATGCCATATCACGCTGCGCATGGTTTCAAGGAAGGCCTTGGAGGCAAGGGTCGCATGCGGTCCCTCACTTTGCGGCAAACCATCGCCATCAAACAGGCCATCAGCGGGATTCCAGTTCATGCTCTCCGGCGGGATACGATGCGACATGGCGCGCCGCGCCGCCTGACGCCAGCTGTTGACCGTTCCGATCTCGTCAATAGTGGCACAAAAAGACATGCAGCCGCTTTCAATCTTTTCCTGTCAGAGCAAACTCAACTGTTTGGGCGCGGGCATGAAACGCTGTCGCAAATTCGCACTGTCGAGCACCAATCCGGGGGTCCAGTCGGTGACGGTGATGAATGGTTTGGCCTTGCGTGTCAGTGCACCGATGCGCACGAGATCGCCGATCCGCAACGGCTGCAGCCGACGCGCGCTGATGATGCGATCGACGGTTCGGACGCCAAAACCGGGAACACGCAGCAGCATTTCCCGTGATCCCTTATTGATATCAACCGGAAAATGGCCGCGATTCTGCAGTGCCCAGGCAAGTTTGGGATCGATATCCAGATCGAGAAATCCGTCGTGGGTGCCTGCGGTTATTTCCGAGGCCTCATAGCCATAAAACCGCATCAACCAGTCTGCCTGATAAAGACGATGTTCGCGTTCAAGCGGTGGCCTGATCAAGGGCAATGCCTTGGTTGCATCGGGGATCGGACTGAAGGCGGAATAATAGACCCGGCGCAGCTTGTAGCCGGTATAGAGCCGGACGGCGGTATTGAGGATAGTGGTATCATTGGAGCTATCGGCGCCAATAATCATCTGGGTGCTTTGCCCGGCAGGCGCAAATTTTGGCGGCTTGCGCCCTGTGATGGTCTTGTCAGAAGCTGCCTCGCCTTCAAGCCGGACCTGAGCCATGGTGGCGCGGATGGTTTCCGGGCGCTTTTCAGGGGCGAGTTGCCGTACGCTTTGGTCCTGTGGCAATTCGACATTGATTGAGAGTCGGTCTGCATAAAGCCCGGCCTCCCGAATGAGCTCAGGGGCCGCATCCGGAATTGTCTTGAGATGGATATAACCCTTGAAACCGTGCAAGGTCCGCAATTTGCGGGCGATCAGCGCCATGTCCGCCATTGTCTGATCGGGTGATCGGATAATCCCCGACGACAGAAACAGGCCTTCAATATAGTTCCTGCGATAAAATTCGAGGGTCAGGGTGACAATCTCGTCAACGGAAAAGCGCGCGCGTTCGACATTGCTGGAAACCCGGTTGACGCAATAGGCGCAATCGAACATGCAAAAATTGGTCATCAGGATTTTGAGAAGAGAAATGCAGCGCCCATCGGGCGCATAGGCATGACAAATCCCCGAGCCCCCGGAGGATCCCAGGCCCCCTTTCAGGGCATTGCGCTTTTCGCCACCACTGGAAGCACAGGATGCGTCGTATTTTGCCGCATCCGACAGGATTTCAAGTTTTCTTTGCAGGGTCATGGAAGCCATGAACCAAGATTAGAAGTTCTCGTTTTGTTCGTCAATCACCTTCTTCGACCGGGTTGGTTTCTGCTGACATTCGCCTGACATTCGCCTGACATTCTCCTGACATGGGCAGGCTGACAGGGGCAGGCTGACAGGGGCCGCCTGACAGGGGCAGCCGGTCGCGAGGCACGCGCGTCATAAGGGCTTTGCGCAAAAACTGCGTTTTGAGATCGGGTTGCGCCAGCACGTCATGTCGGATTTGCGCTGGGGACCATCGGTGATCACTTCATTGAGACGCCAACGGCCATTGTCCTGATAGATCACGGTTTTATCGCCATCAGGCCAGACATGGACGTTAAGACGAAGCTGACGACGGCCTGGTTTGCGTTCGGCTGCCGCCTGATAGAAGGAAAACCTGCGGCAGGTTTTTTCAGATCGGGTTGTTCCGGCATCATCCTTAACGCTGCAGGTGGTGCGGTCATGGGGATAGCGGCCCCTGCTCCAGTCTTCGAGCAATGTCCGGTTAAGCTGACAGGCCTGCTCTATATTGTCCATACAGCCCATGTCGTATGCGCGTGAGGCTTCGGTAATCAAGCTGGCCGGGGTTTGATCGCCAGCATAGGCTTCACCGGCCAGCACGATCGGGGGCTTTGCTCCAAGCAGAAGATTGCCATATCTTATGCAGGCTTCGCCATCGGTGGTGGCGACGAAAGGATGGAAACAGCCGCTCTGGTAGGCCATTGCTGCTTGCTGGGCGTTGACAGCGGTGCCGAGGCCGAGAGCGTAAATATTGCCGATCAGTTTGCAGGCATAAGGCGAAAGCCCGGGATCGGCGGCCTTGCAGGCAAAGTCCGCCCATTGCAGCGCTGCCGGATAATGCGTCTTGTGTTGCAACGCGAATTTTGCGGCCTCGTAGCAGAGGCTGACGGTTTCCGGCCTATTGCTGCTCTGCGCGATCGGAGCGGCGCAGCCTTTTTCAAACAGGTTCATCGCTGCAGCAATTTCACCGGCGTCGCCATGCAGTCGCGCCAGCGACAGACAGGTGCTTGCTGGCGCATTGTCGAAACGACAGCCTTTTTCAAGGGCCGCCAACGCCCTGGCATCGTTGTCGGCTTTGATCGGGGGCGGCGATTGCTCCTTGGTATTGGCGAACAGCAATGAGGCCAATGCCTGACATCCATTGATTGTTTCATCGCCGCAAGCACTGTCGAGCATGGCTTCAAGTTGTGGTCGCTTGATGTCTTTGGAAGCGAGAGCGGCAGCGACGGCTGCCGCGCAGGCCTGCGGTCCGCTGGCGGATGTATCGGTGCGACAGCTGTTGGAAAGAGCCTGATAGCTGTCATTTTGTGCCGGCGCTGCCGCAGCAAGGCCGGGATCGAGCGCCGACCCCAGCCCGGTGCAGGCACTATCCTTCTCAGTCTGCTCTGCGCAAAGAGCGATCGCGCGGGCTGCGCTGTGATTGCGGGCATCCAAGGCCCAGTGCGCCGCAAGCCGTGTTTGTGCGATACAGGCCGATGGATCGCCGTCAGCGCAGCCGCGCTCGAGCAGGGCTTTGGCCTTTGTCAGACGGGGCTTTTCGAGGCGATCTGGCTCCGTGTCCTGCAGAAAGTCACGATATTTGTAATAGGCAGGTTTGCAATGGATATGGTTGGCTCGTGCGGGGCCCGGTTCGCAGCTTTCCTCGAGAAGGGCAGCCAGCGCATAATTTTCGTCCGGTGTTGCGGATACTGCCTGGCCACGCGCGCTTATGACCGGATCAAAACTGTCGGGAAGATCACGACAGACAAAGGCAATGCCGGCACCGCAGGCTGTATAGAGGGCGGCAAAATTGGAGCTTGCCTCGACAGCTGTTGCGGTGGTGGTGCTTGCGGTTCCACGTGCCAGTAAAACGCAACTCACAGCGTCACCTGCATCACAGCCTGGCTTGGCGAGTTCCGGGGTGACAAGATCGTTGGCATCGCCGGTGCCACCTTCGATTGCGCGAAACTGGGCATTTTCCAGCGTGTTCTCGGAACGATTGATCGCCAGCTTGCAGCCCAGAACATCGCCGCTCATGCAGCCAAGCAAGGCATAATGGGTCACGGTTGCAGGCAGGTCCCCGTCGGGATCCGCCGCGTCATAGATCGCCTGCGCGTAAAGACTGCAAGCCGAGCCCAGTCCCAGATGGCAGGCTTTCCTGAGGCCATTGCTGTCTTGCGTCTGAGCCGCAGCCTGCAGCAGCGCGCCTGCGGCGGCAAGCCGTTCTTCTGTGGAGGCATAACCCGCTGTTTCAGGTTGCGAGAATGCGCTGCCGGTCTTTACCAGCGAAGCGATGAATGCGTTGCCGGTCGAGCAATGACTGTTTTCTGGCAGCCGTGTTGCGCGCGCGAGAATGCTGCTACTGGCTTTGATATTCAGCAGGCCCAGCGACAGCGCATAATGACCGTCGGACTGGAGGTACGCCGCCATTGATGGGCGGAAGGCCGCTAGCGCCCGCGCCTGGCTGTTCAAAGCGGCGAGTGAGAGGGCTACAGCGGCGATGAGATGGCAGGTGTTGGGCGGGGAAACAAAGGGCTGACCATTTTCCGCGCGCTGTGAAAATCCACAGAAGTTGGAGGCGTTTTCGATCGGGACAAAGCCTTTTGCGCGCTCGAGGCCTTTGCCTGTTGCATAGTCGACCGCGAAATAAGGCCGACGATCGGGGCCAAATGTGATGTCGACCAGTCTGACCTCACCGCCAGAATTCAGCAGAATGTGACCTGTCTGGTTGGCCCTCTGGCCGGGCGTCCGGCTGATCTGGGTGGGCGCACACAGCCTGCGAACCTCCAGGGTTTGATAGGGAGGCAGGTCTTGCGTCCTGCCTTGCGAGACCGGCAAGAGAGCAAGGATAATCGCTATGATTGCGGCGATGAACAGCCGAATGACTTTGCCTTGGGCAATGATTGTGTGAGCCATTTCCCCCCGCCTCTGCCAGTATTGTCTTGCTATAGCGGCATCTTCGCATCGCGGAAAGTGTCGGTCCGAGCGGTCCATCCTCGAAAAGCGAGCCATGCGGTTCAGATGTCGGATTGGGTCTGGTCTTGAGGTCGGGCAATCCGATCAATCGCCTGCATCTGCTCAATAATGCGCGCCATGTCATAGGGTTTGGAATAAAAGGGAATAGCCTTGTGCAGTGTGGTATTTTCGATGTTGCTAAGACCAGAAACGACAATCACCCGTATATGCGGATAGGTTTCGCGGACGATATTGGCCAGCTCAATGCCATTGATGGCACCGGGCATATCGATATCGGTGAAGACGACATCAATGCTGCGATTGCAACCCAGGATCTCCAGCGCCTGGCTGCCATTCTCCGCTTCCAAGGTTGCCATGCCGGCATCCTCGAGCTCGCCGACGGCGACAAGGCGCAACAGTGCTTCATCTTCGACAACCAGAACAGTTGTTTTGCCACCCGCGAAAATGCCCATCGACCTGTTATTCCTTTGCTGCGCTGCTGGCTGCATTATCACCGATAATGGTGGATGAATAGTTGCAGGTCATGGGATTGCGCAGGCCATGATCGACGATGGCGCGATGAAAAGGGGCTGGGGTGCCGAGAGTGCAAATCAGTTTTGGGAAATTATTGGTCCCGTTTGTTACGCCATCCTGTTGCTGAGCGGGTGTAGGCATCGGCGCGCGCGGTTGGCGTGTGTGCATCGGGCGCTCAAGCGTCGCGCGTCCCCATGGGGATGTCGTGCAGCCACCACTGCGAGATCAGAAGGGATCAAACCTGGCTGAGTGCCTATGTTGTGGTCACCAAAAAAGTGCGAGCCGGCTGTCAAACAAGTGTGGTGATGAGAAACAGTGTAGCGAGGATACAACAACCCGCCAATGCAGAAAAATAACTCGCCGGCATCCGGTCGAGCCAGTTTGCGCGTGGAAATCCATTGCGGGCCGCAGTTGCATCTTTTGCTTCCGCCAGCAATGCGTTCAAAATTTCTGATTTGTGCAGATCAGCATCGTGTCCCATTTCTTCCCCCCTGGGTTGAGGGGAGTTTTCTACCATTAAGCCGTTGGTGGGTCATGTCGGACTTTGGTTTATTCCGAACAACCTTTGATCAATTGCAAGCTTCGCGCGGGCACCATGGCTGAGGGTTCTAACGCAGATTCATTCCGCAGCCTCAGCCGCGTCCTCTGGAAAGCCCAACAATGGTATCGGCATCTGCAGAAGATCGACAGCAACCTGATGCAGCACGGCAAACAGCACCCGGTCGGGGTCACCTTCCGATAATTGTTGGGGAGAGTCGATCAGCCGCGCGATCGTTGCTTCGACAATGCGATTTTGCATGCGACGCCCGGGTGAATAATGTTCGGCTCGCCGGCCAAGCATCAAGCGCAGATCATTATCGATTAGGGAATTGTCGAGCAAATCATCTTCGAGATGGCTGCATGCATGATTGGGGAGTACCATCCGTGCTCCTCCTTGCTAGCAGGCAAGAGCACAAATAACCCTTAGCCGTCACCGCCTACATATTCGTATTGGTGACGATGCGACGACTATACGCTTTTTTGAGCAGGAGTCACGGAATGTTTGAAACAGTCGGTTTTTGTGCCGCTCGCTTTGGCAAATTTATCTTTGCTGAGGATTGTGTTATCGGCCGCAGCAAGCAGTGCCACCCCAACAAGCGGTCGGGCAGGAGAGACAATTGAGTAATCTGGAAACAGCGATCGCGGTTGCCGCAGCCGCCCATATGGATCAGAAGGATTGCAACGGGGATCCCTATATCCTGCATGCCTTGCGGGTGATGATGGCGCAGACCACAAGGGAAACACAGATACTTGCTGTCATGCATGATATGATTGAGCATACGGCGACATCACTGAATGATATTTATTCCTTTGGCTTTGATGACGATATTGTCTTAGCGCTCAATGCCATCACGCGTCGCGATGATGAAGACCATCTGGTCTTTGTGAAGCGTGCCTGCTCTAATCCAATTGCCCGGCCGGTCAAGATCGCCGATTTGCTGGATAATCTGCGTCTTCACCGCGATGACGCGGAGCGCAGCAGAGGCTATCGGGAGGCTTTGCAAATGCTTGGCGAGAAGCCCTGATCTCCAGCCTGCGGACAAGGCTGAAGACCGGCGACAACGCGGCGCGAAGCTGCTCAGAGTTCGTTTGGTACGTTGCATGACATTCAGGCGTTGCGGGTGAAACTTTTTCTGATCGCCCCGGTTAGGACGCCGTACCATTCCGGTACATGTGGAGGAATGACCATGGCGAACAATCAGCAGGACAACAAGAAACAGGCCTCTGGCAAGCAAGGCGGAAGCCACGAACAGCATGTCAAGGCTGGCGAGCAGAGCCATAAGAATGAAGAGAAGAAGTCTGGCAGTGGCCAGACGGGCAAATCCAGCCAGTCAAACGACAAAAAGTAAGTTGTCTCGGGAGAGCCCGTCGCCCGCGCCGGGCTCTTTCTTGCCCTATGACGCTCTTAAGTCTGATGAGGTCCGACATAGGGCCGGTCGACGATCTCCCGCAAAGCGAAGCTTGAATTGATCTTGACCACATGCGGCAGCGCGGACAGCCAGTCGCGGTGAATGCGTTCGTAGTCTTCGAGATCTTTTGCTGCGACCCGCAGGATTTAATCATATTCCCCCGACATCAGATAGCAGACCAGCACATTGGGGCACCGTTTGACTGCGGCCTCGAACTCGGCGAGGGTTTTGGTAAACTGGCCCGACAAGGAAATATGGACAATCGCGATCATCCGATAATCCAGAGCTTTGGGTGACAGGCGGGCGTGATAGCCGGCAATGATCTGGTTCTTTTCCAGACTGTCGAGCCGGCGCGAACAAGCAGATGGCGACAGACCGACTTTTTCTGCAAGCTCCGCATTGGTGATACGGGCATTGGCCTGCAAGGTCCTGAGGATTGCAAGATCAATCGGATCAAGAGTGCTCATTCGAAGAACCTTCGAAACAAAGGGCTGGGTACGCAATAATCCACCAGAATACCGATGGTTGCAAATCCTCTTTGCAAGGACATTGCGTGCTGGAGATGGTTTGATTTCAGAATGGATAATGAGCCACAGAACGTGGGCGAACAGAGAGGAACGTCTATGCGTGTCGGTTGCCCGAAGGAAATCAAGAACCATGAATATCGTGTTGGGCTGACCCCCGATGCAGTGCGTGACTACGTGGCCCATGGCCATGATGTCCAGGTGGAAACCAGCGCCGGAGCCGGCATCGGCGCCGATGACGCCAATTACAGTGCAGCCGGCGCGCGGATCGTCGCGTCATCGCAGGAAATCTTCTCAAAATGCGACATGATCGTGAAGGTGAAAGAGCCGCAGCCCGAAGAATGGGAACAACTGCGCGAGGGCCAGATCCTTTACACCTATCTGCACCTGGCTCCTGATAAAGAGCAGACCAAGGGTTTGCTTTCATCGGGTGTGACAGCCATCGCCTATGAAACGGTGACCGATGATCGTGGTGGTTTGCCCCTGCTGGCGCCGATGTCGGAAGTGGCCGGCCGACTGTCCATTCAAGCGGGCGCGACTGCGTTACAGAAAGCCAATGGTGGACGCGGCATCCTGCTGGGTGGCGTGCCGGGCGTGCTGCCAGCCAAGACCACCATCATCGGCGGCGGGGTGGTCGGATTGCATGCGGCCCGGATGGCCGTCGGACTCGGGTCCGATGTCACCATTCTCGACCGTTCTCTGCCGCGTCTGCGCCAGCTCGATGATTTGCTGGCGGGACGTGTGCATACGCGTTATGCCAGTCTGCAGGCGATTGAGGATGAGGTCTTTGCGGCGGATCTGGTGATCGGCGCCGTGCTGATACCGGGCGCAGCCGCCCCCAAACTGGTCAGCCATGACATGTTGTCGGGCATGAAAACTGGCGCGGTCATCGTCGATGTGGCGATTGATCAGGGCGGTTGTTTTGAAACCTCCCGGCCGACCACGCATTCTGACCCGACCTATCTGGTGGAGGGAATTCTGCATTATTGTGTGGCCAATATGCCCGGTGCCGTGCCGGTTACTGCAGCCCATGCGCTTAACAATGCCACGCTGCGTCACGGGCTTGCGCTCGCTGACCGGGGGTTGCGTGCGCTTGCCGAGGACAGGCATTTGCGCAATGGGCTGAATGTCCATCGGGGGCGGATTACCAACGGACCGGTGGCGGAAGCCCTCGGTTATCAGGCCTATGCAGCGGAAACGGTGCTCAATGTCGCATGAGGGATCGAACCCCACAGGCCTTCTTGCAACGAGGTCTGCGGGGTGCGGCAGATTTTGACTTAGCTCGCCTGTCGTCACTTCCTTCTGAAGCGGGCTTTCCGAGGCGGGCTGAAGGCAGGCATGATCGAAAGATCAACCACGCCAGTTCAGGAAATGTCTTTCGATCTGTGTGATGATGGCGTTGACGATCAGACCCAGCAGCGAGAGGATGGTTACACCGGCAAACAGCTTTTCGAGATCATAGAGCGATCCGGCTTCCAGAATGTAGGAACCGATGCCGAACTGCGCGCCCAGCATTTCAGCGGCGACCAGAAGGATGATGGCGATGGAGATCGACACCCGCAAACCTGACAGGATGGCAGGGAAGGCGCCGGGCAGCACGATCTTGCGGACGATCGACCACCAGCCCAGGCCGAAGCTCTGGCCCATACGGATAAGGGAGCGATCGACATTGTCGACCGCACCATAGGTTGCAACGACCGTCGGGGTGAATGTTCCGAAGGCGATGAGCATATATTTTGACATCTCGTCAATGCCGAACCAAATGACAAACAGCGGCAGCAGCGCGATTTTCGGGATCGGAAACAAGGCGGCAACGAGCGGTACCAGACCGGCGCGCACATGGCTGAACAGACCGATCATCACACCAAGGCTGACGCCGGCTGCAATGCCAAGGCTGGCGCCCACAAGGAGGCGGCGCAGCGATGGCAACAGATGCTGCCATAACAGACCCGTCTGCCAGAGCTGGACAAATGTTTCGAGGACGGCGGAAGGGCGGGGCAGCGTCAGATTGGAAATAAAACCAACACGTGTTCCGACTTCGGCCAGCGCGATGAGGGCAATGAACAGAATGAGCGCGACATGGCGAACCGGTCGGGGTGCGAAGCCGCCCCCGCGAAACGGCACCGGACGCACGATCTGTGCTTGTTGCTTGAGCGGGGCGATTTCAACCATGAATGAGCTCCTGATCTGCGGCCTCGGCCTCCGCCCGCATCAATTCCCAGAGTTGCTTTTGCTTTTCTTCCAGCACGGGATTGCCAGGCCGGCGCTCGCCCAATGGAATATCGATGTCGACGATCTCACGGATTGTTCCCGGGCGCCGCGACAGCACAACCACGCGATGACCGAGCCGAACCGCTTCATTGAGATTGTGGGTGACATAGACGGATGTGAAAGGTTGTCGGCTCCACAATGTGACCAGATCGTCCATCAGCAATTCGCGTGTCTGACTGTCAAGGGCCGACAGGGGCTCATCCATCAGCATCACCGCCGGCCGTACCGCCAGAGCGCGGGCAATCGCCACGCGCTGACGCATCCCGCCCGAGAGCTGCTTGGGTAGAGCCTTGCGGAAGTCGACGAGCCGGGTCCGTTTGAGCACATTGCTGATGATCTGCTCGGTTTCCGCGCGACTGATCGGGTGATCCTCAAGCACCAGTCGGATGTTGCCTTCGACGCTGCGCCAGGGCAGCAAGGCAAAATGCTGAAAGACATAAGTGAGCGGATTGAGCGAGTCTGACGGCGGCGTTCCAACTGCCAGCACCTTGCCGGCGGTGGGACGCTCAAGTCCACCCAGGAAACGCAGCAATGTCGATTTCCCGCAGCCCGAAGGTCCTATCACGCAGACAATCTGTCCGTTTGGTATCCGCAACGACAGGTCCTTGAGGACTTCAACCGGGCCATAGTTATGGCCGATGTTTTCAAGCAGCAGATCCATTTAACTCCCCACACCGAAACGCGCTGATCCGGCAGGCTGTTGCCGGCTGATCGTTTTCGATCTGCCGCCAATCAAGCGTTGCTTGCAGCGTTGCGGCATCACTTTGTTAGATTGTTTTGACAAAGGAGGTGTCGAAAAGCTTTTCCTTTGTCACCGCTTCCTTGACCATGCCTTCGGCGCGAAACCAGTCGAGTTGTTCGATACAGCTGGACAGGGAGAGAGCAAGCCCCTTGTTGATGCGCATGGCGCCATCAACCAGGTTCTGTCGTGCTGTCTCAAACGGGCTGTCGCTCTCGACATATTTATGCACGATCCGCGCGAGATCATCGCGGGCTGCATCATCGGTGTGATTGTCGACAAAGGCGGCATTATAGTCGTCAATGGCCCGTGAATAGGCTTTGACGAAAGCCTCGGTCATGGCGCGTTGATCGCTGGCATTGCGGGTTGAGGTAAAAGCGGTCGTCACCTGATAGTCCGGCGCATAATCAGCAACAAGGCCGATCTGCTTGGCGGCACCGTCACGGATGAGCTTTCTGGCGACATTGGGCTGGATGGCCCAGGCGTCGATCTGGCCCGTCGACAGGGCACCAACCACCGCGCCGAGCTTTTGCAACGGCCGCAATTGAATGTCGGAAAGCGCAATATTGTTGGCTTTTGCAATCTTGTGCGCCATGAAATGGAACGAGGATCCCGCGGTGGTGATGCCGAAACTATGCCCGGCGAGCCTGGAGGGATCGGTGAGGCCGCCATCATAAGCCTTGTTGGAGGCAAGGATGATATTGCCGGTGATGCCTTGTTCCTCGCAAAGCGCGCCGCCAATCACCTTGATTGCACCCTTGTCCGCCAGGCTGATCAGACCGCCGCTCATGGCGGTGACGCCGAAATCCGCATCCCCCGATGCGATCGCCACCGCCATGGGTTGGGCGGCTTCGAAGAATTTCAGTGCGATATCGAGCCCGGCATCTTTGAAATAGCCACGCTCAAAGGCGATATAGCTGGGAGCATGGCTTGCCAGATGCAGAACGGCAAGATTCCGGGTGGCGGCGCGGACGGGCGAGCCCAGCACCACGCTGGCGCCGATAGCACTCAGTCCGATCAGGGCCTGTCGGCGGGTTGGGGACAAATCCATGCGGGCGCTCCTGTGCTGTTCGGTCTGCGCATGGTTTAGATTTCTCTGCGCGGCCCGGCAAACAAAATTTTATTACGTCTCTTCCATCTAGCCTTCCCGGCTTGTTTTCCATGACAGGGACGATGCGCATTTTCAGCCGCTGCAATGATGCGCAAAGGCCTGTTCATGCCGGGAGAGGAACAGTCTCATCTGCGCTAGCAGTGCTTCCGGGGCCAGTTCCGGAAGCAAGTGACCGCCGGAGAGGCCTTGCCCGGTAACATCGTTGGCCCAGTCATTCCAGATGGCGAGCGGTTGCCTGTTGCCGCCATAGGTTCGGCCCTGTTCCCACAAAACCAGCACCGGGGCGGTGATCCGCCGTCCTGCCGCGCGATCATTAAGATCATCTATTTCATCGATCCCTGCTGCGGCGCGATAGTCTTCGCAGATGCCATGCCGCACCACAGGGTCGCGGAAGGCCTGCCGATAATCGGCAAGGGCGAGGGGATGCAACTGATCGAGGCTGCCAGCCATTTTTGCCAGGGTCGCATCGATGATGAAGCCCGGATCGCCCGACAGCAGTGTTTCCGGCAGTGGTTCGGGCTGGGCGAGCATGAACCAGTGCCAGGCGCCCAGACCGAAGGCTTTGCTGGCCCCCTCCCACATTTCTGGGGTGGGGACGACGGTCACCGAGATCAGGCCCAGCACCATGTCAGGATAATCGAGTGCCATGCGATAGGCGACGCGTCCACCGCGATCATGGCCGCAGACCACGAAACGCTGATGGCCAAGGGCTTGCATCATCTCCACCAGGCTTGCGGCCATACGGCGTTTTGAACCGGCTCCTTGAGCGTCAGCGGTGATCCGGCTGCGACCATAACCGGGCAGGTCCGCGACAATAACCTGATGCGACAAAGCCAGCGCGGGCGCGATCCTGTGCCAGGCGGCCATGGTTTGCGGATAGCCGTGCAGTAGCAGGATCGGCAGGCCTTGTCCGGCCGACATCACCGCAAAGCGAACAGCTTTGGTTTGCACATCCTGCATCTTGAAATCCGGAAAGAGTTCCGGAAAGAGTTGTTGTCTTGCCAATTGCATGGTCCGCCACCGGTTGTTGTTAGATCCCTGTACCGCGTCTGATAGCATGAAATTGCTTGATCGCCGCATTGCCGGCGAATAGGTGCGGGAACGAAACGCGGCGGGCCTTTGGGCTCTGGTTCATTTGCCGCCTTTGTTGTCGGAGCCGCGATCATCGCGGCGAGGGCGCGATCGTCCCGAATGGGGGGCGAACGCGCCGGCAGAATTGCCGGGCATCCGCGCATGCGGATTGTTTGTCAAGGATTGAAACAGCGCCGCGAGTTTCTGGGTCGCCGCCTCGAGTTGCAAAGGCGTATAGGCTGCAAAGCCGATCAGAAAGCCCTTCCTATCGGTGGTGCCAGCGTGCAGTGAAGACAGGCCAATCAATTCGATACCGATCCTTGCGGCCGCCTCGACGACAGTCTGTTCGCACAGATTGCAGGCCAGGATGCAGGGCAGCTGCAATCCGCCTGCGGGTACCTGTGGGATGACGAATTCCGAGAGGTGCCGGTCAACCAGCTGCTGCAATGCCACCAGTCTCTGGGCATAGATACGCCGCATGCTGCGGATATGAATGCCGAAAGGTCCGCCTTCGATGAAGCGTGTGAGCGTGTATTGGGCGATGGACGCGCTGTGACCGTCAAGCAATGTGCGGGCGGCGGTCATTGGCTTTACCAGGCTCTGCGGCAGCACCGCATAGCCAATCCGCAGGCCGGGAAACAGCGATTTGGTGAAGGTGCCGATATAGAGGGTTCTGTCATGGGTATCGAGCCCCTGCAGACAGGCGGTGGGCTTTCCGACATAATGAAATTCACTGTCATAGTCATCTTCGAGAATGAAGGCGTTGTGACGCTGTGCCCAGTCTATCACCTGCAGTCGCCGCTTCAGTGAAAGCGTTGTGCCGGTCGGAAACTGATGGGATGGCGTCACAAAAACACTCCGCCCCGGCTTGGGGTCGCTGATGATAGGAGCAAGGGCCATGCCCTGCTGGTCCACAGCCACCGGAACCGAGATGAGCCCGGCTGCATCAAATGCCTTTTGCGCACCCTGATAGACCGGGTTTTCTATATAGATGCGCTCGCCGGGGTCGAATAGCATGGTGGCGAACAACGTCAGGGCCTGTTGTGAGGAGGTCAGGATCAGCACCTGATCGGCTGTAGTGCGGGCACCGCGTTCAAGATTGAGATAATCCGCAATGGCCTGGCGAAGCGGCTGCACGCCTTGCGGATCGGCATGACAGAGGGCGTCCGCGCCAAGTTCCTTGATAACCTGGCGTTGCAATCTTTCCCAGATCGCCAGTGGAAAGCTCCGCACGTCCGGAACGCCGGGCGCAAACGGTCGCGGTGCCTGAATTTCAGTGATACCGCCAAGCCCGAACAGCGCATCACCGCGCCTGCTGAGTTGCGAGGATGATTGCCGGGTGGCATGGGGGCGCGGGCGGGATTGCCGCGATTGCAATTCCGGGGTCTGCGCAACGAAGCTGCCGCTGCCAACCCGTCGATCGATGAAGCCTTCGGCATGCAGCTGTGCATAAGCGGCTTCCACGGTATCCCGGGACACGCCGAGCGATTGGGACAGGCTGCGTGAGGCAGGCAAAGGCTTGCCCCGCTTCAGACGTCCATCAACGATCAGCTGACGGATTGCCCGCTGGATGCGAGCGTGAAGCGGCATGCTGGCATGGGTTGGATGGCTCAGCCAGGCCTTCACCGATTCGAGTTGCGAATGCTTGAACAATGGTCTGATCTTCCCCGCGAAAATGGCTGGAAATATCAGGCCAATGATCGGTTAGATGTCAAGCCAGTTATCGCATCGTTTCTGGAGAAAGCCATTGATGCCGTTTAAGCCATCCAACCCATCCATTACAGCCGCAGATATGCTTCATCCCGTCGTCGCGGGCTTTATTTCGGTGATCGTCAATTATGGCGGAACATTCATTCTTGTCTTTCACGCGGCCAAGGCCGCCGATTTGAGTCCGGAACTGACCGCATCCTGGGTCTGGTCGGTATCGGTCGGGGTGGGCCTTACCGGTCTTTATCTCAGTTGGCGTTACCGGGCCCCGATCATCACGGCCTGGTCGACGCCCGCTGCAGCATTCCTGGTCACAGCACTTGCCACCACCTCCTATGCGCAAGCGGTGGGCGCCTACATGATCTCGGCCTTTGCTTTTGTTCTGCTGGGCCTGTCGGGCTATTTCGACAAGGTCATTCGTTTGATCCCCGCCGGTATTGCGTCGGGTTTGCTGGCAGGGATATTGTTGCAATTCGGGATCGGCGCCTTCGCAACGGCGAGCGTTGACCCGCTGCTGGCAGCGGTCTTGATCACTGTTTATCTGCTCGTCAAGCGGGCATTGCCTCGCTACGCCATCGTTGCGGTGTTGCTGGCTGGTCTGGTGATGCTGTCTTTTGAAGGCCGGATCGATGTCTCGAAATTGCAGCTCGAATTTGCGATGCCGGTATTGACCTGGCCGCAATTCAGCGTCAATGCCACGCTCGCCATTGCCCTGCCGCTGTTTGTGATCACGCTGACCGGGCAATATATGCCGGGGATGCTGGTGCTTCGCAATGATGGTTTTGACACCAGCGCCAATCCCATTGTTGCGGTGACCGGCCTTGGCTCGCTTGTGATGGCGCCATTTGGCGCGCATGCCCTGAATATCGCCGCCATCACTGCGGCCATCGCCACCGGGCGTGAAGCCCATGAAGATCCGGGTAAAAGATGGATCGCCGGGATTGCTGCGGGAAGCCTTTACGTCCTGGTTGGAATATTTGGTGTCACCCTGGCAGGATTGTTCATGGCATTACCGTCGAGTTTCATCACCCTGCTGGCCGGCCTTGCCCTGCTGGGTGCGATTGCGACGAGCCTGGCGGGGGCGATGGCAGAGGCTGCCACACGCGAAGCCGCCTTGATCACATTTCTTGCCTGTGCGGCCAATATCACGCTTTTAGGCATTGGTGGGGCGTTCTGGGGTCTGATGATTGGCCTGGTTGCCGGATTGATCTTGAACGCGCGTCGCAGCCCTCAACCCTTGCCCGAACGCCGGCATACCCAGGTCGGTGCCAGGGAAACAGGGCCGCAACAGCCCTTTTGATCTGAGGCGAAACAAGGAGGGGGCGCCTGGCGCCCCCATAGACTATCAGTCGTTCCGATCAAGGACGCGCGACATGCTCAGCGCCAACAAGGTGCAGATCGCACCCGATATCAGATAGCCACCGATAAACACGATACCGAGACTGGTGGCAAGGCCAAGCGCGACGAGCGGCGCGAAAGCTGCGCCGACCAGCCATGCGAGGTCTGAAGTCAGGGCAGCGCCGGTATAGCGGTAATATTGGGTGAAGCGCGAGGAGACGGCGCCCGAAGATTGCCCGAAGGTCAGTCCGAGCACGCCAAAGCCGATCAGAATATAGGCGTCCTGCCCGGCGCTGCCGGCATCAAGGAGGAAGGGGGCGGAAAAGCTGAAGATGGCGATCAATATGGCCCCAAGCATCAATTCCCGACGTCGACCGATGCGGTCTGCGATGAAGCCGGACAGCACGATGCCGACAATGCCGACGGCTGCGCCGGCGATCTGAACCAGCAGAAAGCGTTCAGCGGGTTGCGCGCCTGTCAGCATCACCCAGCTGAGCGGAAAGATGGTGACAAGGTGAAACATGGCGAAGCTCGCCAGCGGGACAAATGCCCCCAGAATGACGTCGATACTGTGCTTGCTGAGCATTTCAAACACCGGCCGCGGCTGCAGTTCCTGGGCATCCATTGCGGCACCGAACTCGCTGCTTGCGACGATGCGCAGGCGTGCGAACAGCGCCACCACATTGATGGCGAAGGCGACGAAGAACGGATAGCGCCAGCCCCAGGCCAGAAAATCCGCCTCGCTGAGATTGTGAACGAAATAGGCGAACAGCGTGCTGGCGAGCGCGAAACCGATCGGTGCCCCCAATTGCGGGATCATGGCATAGAAGCCGCGTTTTTTTGGGGGCGAACTCAGGCTGAGCAGCGACGCAAGCCCGTCCCAGGCCCCGCCAAGGGCAAAGCCCTGACCCAGCCGGAACAGAGCCAGCAGCAGCACCGCCCAATATCCGATCGTTTCAAAGCCTGGCAGGAAGGCGATCGAGGCAGTGGATCCTCCCAGGATCAGCAGGGCGAGAGTCAGCTTGGTTCCACGACCATATTGCCGATCGATCCACATGAAGATGAAGGAGCCAATCGGGCGTGCGATGAAGGCCAGCGAAAAAACCGCAAACGACATCAGCGTCGCGGTCACCGGATCTGGTGCGAAAGGGAAGATCAGCCTGGGGAACACCAGGATCGAGCCGATGCCATACACAAAGAAATCGAAGAATTCGGAGGTTCGTCCGATGACAACACCGATGGCGACATTGCCGGGGGACAGGGGCTTTCCGTCGCTGTGGATGCGGCGTGCGTCTTGTTCAAGACCTTTTGAAGTCGGTGTGGCTGACGAACTCATGAAACTCTCCAAAAGCGTAGCAATGGTTTTATGATGTCGCACCATGTTACGATATCAAGGAAAAGGCGAAAAAAAAAGTAGATATAGTTGCCCAAATGCCTGGTTTACTACGAAATCTGTATAAATTGAAAAATTGGACTTTCCGAAATCCAATTGTGCCTTATCATGTTGAAAGGAACAGAATGTAGGTCGGATCAAACATGGACGCATTCTTGAGTTTCACACGAAAATCGCTGCTGCTCCTTGTTGTGGGACTGGGGCTGGCGGGCTGCAACATGGTTGTCATGTCTCCCTCGGGTGACATCGCGGCACAGCAACGGGATCTGATTGTCATTTCGACAATCCTGATGTTGATTATCATTGTTCCGGTCATTTTCCTGACATTCTACTTTGCCTGGCGCTACCGGCAGTCCAACACCGCCGCCCGTTATGATCCGGAATGGCATCACTCGACAGCGCTGGAAGTGGTGATCTGGACCGCGCCCTTGTTGATCATCATCGCTCTGGGGGCGATCACCTGGGTCAATACGCACAAGCTTGATCCCTACCGGCCGCTTGACCGGATTGATCCCGCCCGTCCCGTTGCTGCCGGAACCGAGCCGCTGGTTGTTGAAGTGGTGGCGCTCGACTGGAAATGGCTGTTCTTCTATCCAGATTATGGCATTGCCACCGTCAACGAGATGGCAGCGCCGGTTGATCGGCCGATCGCCTTTAAGATCACGGCGTCGTCGGTGATGAATTCCTTCTACATCCCGGCACTTGCAGGCATGATCTATGCCATGCCCGGCATGCAGACACGGCTGCATGCGGTGATCAACAAGCCGGGTGATTTTGAAGGCTTTTCCTCCAATTTCAGCGGTGAGGGCTTTTCGCATATGCGCTTTGCGTTTCGCGGGCTTGAACAGCCGGATTTTGACAGCTGGATTGCAAAGGTGAAGCAGAATGGCACCATGCTCAACCGGGATAGTTATCTCAAGCTGGAAAAGCCGAGTATCCGTGAACCGGTGCGATATTTCGGGGCGGTCGAGGAAGGGCTTTACGAAGCGGTGTTGAACATGTGTGTGCGTCCCGGCCAGATGTGCATGCACGATATGATGCATATTGACGCGATGGGCGGCGGCGGTCTGGATAGTCACGACAATAAGTCGAGGCTCGAACATGACAATCGGCATGGCAGTCAAGCCCTGCCGATCGATGCCAGCGAAGCGGCAACGCTGCCAGGCGCAGCGCAGCAGCAAGGCCATGAACACCACATCATGCCGTAACCCGGCCGGATCCGCATCCTGCTTGCGCGCGGAATGGAGAATTTCGATGCGATCCGCTGTTTGAACGGGAGTGAGCGTCAAGCCGCGGCGACAGATAACGTTAACCTCGGGAATGTCCATCATGATCGGCGATAACAGTGCTAGCAGTATGATTTTCGGGCGGCTCACGCTGGAGGCCATTCCTTATCATGAGCCGATCCTGCTGGTCACCTTCATCGGGGTGGCGATCGGTGGCATTGCCGTGGTCGGACTGATCAGCTATTTCCGGCTTTGGTCCTATCTATGGCATGAGTGGTTTACCAGTGTCGATCACAAGAAGATCGGCATCATGTATATCATTCTGGCTCTGGTGATGCTGCTGCGTGGCTTCGCCGACGCGATCATGATGCGCATCCAGCAGGCGATAGCGTTTAATGGCTATGAGGGCTATCTGCCACCGCATCACTATGACCAGATTTTCACCGCCCATGGCGTGATAATGATTTTCTTCATGGCGATGCCGTTCGTGACCGGTTTCATGAACTATGTGGTGCCGCTGCAGATTGGCGCGCGGGATGTGTCCTTTCCGTTTCTGAACAATTTTTCCTTCTGGATGACGACCGGTGGTGCGGTGTTGATCATGATGTCGCTTTTCGTCGGCGAGTTTGCGCGCACCGGCTGGCTCGCCTATCCGCCCTTGTCGGGGATTGACTACAGTCCCGACGTTGGCGTCGACTATTATATCTGGGGTCTGCAGGTGGCGGGGGTCGGTACTACCCTGTCGGGGATCAACCTGATCGCAACCATCGTCAAGATGCGGGCGCCGGGCATGTCATTCATGAAGATGCCGATCTTCACATGGACGGCGCTCTGCACCAATGTGCTGATTGTGGCAACATTTCCGATCCTGACAGCAACGCTGGCCCTGCTGTCGCTCGACCGTTATGTCGGGACCAATTTTTTCACCAATGATCTTGGTGGCAATCCGATGATGTATATCAATCTCATCTGGATATGGGGCCATCCGGAGGTCTATATTCTCGTGTTGCCGGCATTTGGCATTTTTTCGGAGGTGGTGGCCACCTTCTGTGGCAAGCGGTTGTTTGGTTACGCATCGATGGTCTACGCAACCTGCGTCATCATGATCCTCTCCTATATTGTGTGGCTGCATCATTTCTTTACCATGGGTTCGGGCGCGTCGGTCAACGCCTTCTTCGGGATCACCACGATGATCATCTCAATCCCCACCGGGGCAAAGATGTTCAACTGGTTATTCACAATGTATCGCGGACGCATTCGCTTTGAAGTACCGATGTACTGGACGATCGGTTTCATGGTGACCTTCGTGATCGGGGGTATGACGGGGGTGATGCTGGCCATTCCGCCTGCTGATTTCGTGCTGCACAACTCGCTGTTTCTGATCGCCCATTTTCACAATGTGATCATCGGGGGTGTGGTCTTCGGCCTGATGGCCGGACTGGTCTATTGGTGGCCGAAGGCCTTTGGTTACAAGCTTGATCCATTCTGGGGCAAGATGAGTTTCTGGTTCTGGCAGATCGGCTTTTTCTTTGCCTTCATGCCGCTTTACGTGCTGGGTCTGAAGGGCGTGACCCGCCGCGTCAGTCAGTTTGAAGACGCCTCGCTGCAGATATGGTTCATTGTGGCGGCTTTCGGCGCCGGGCTGATCGCGCTGGGCATCGCCTCCTTTCTGATCCAGTTGGTGGTGAGCTACCGCAAGCGCGACGCCTTGCGCGATTGGACCGGCGACCCCTGGGGTGGGCGCACGCTGGAATGGTCGACGGCGTCCCCGCCACCGGATTATAATTTTGCCTTCACTCCGGTCGTGCATGATCATGACAGCTGGTATGACATGAAGAACCGCGGCTATGAGCGGCCGTTAACGGGTTTTCGCCCCATCCATATGCCGCGCAATACCGGTGCCGGTGTGATCCTTGCGGCTTTGAGTGTGGTTCTTGCCTTCGCACTGATCTGGCATATCTGGTGGCTGGCTGCAGTGTCGCTGCTGTCTTTGCTCCTGGCGGCGATTGCCCATACGTTCAACTATCACCGTGACTTCTACATCCCCGCCGAGACGGTGGCGGTGACCGAGGACGCACGTTCGAAACTTCTGGCCCGGTAGGTTTGACACCATGACCCAGACCCGTCTCGACACTGCCGAAAAGCCGCAATTCTATCTGGTTGAAGATCATCATCCGGAAAACAGCACCATGCTGGGCTTCTGGCTTTATCTGATGAGCGACTGTCTGATCTTTGCGGTTCTGTTTGCCACCTATGGGGTGCTCGGTCGCAATTATGCTGCGGGCCCGGCGCCGGCGGATTTGTTTGACCTCAATCTGGTTGCGATCAATACCGCAATGCTGTTGTTGTCATCGATCACCTATGGTTTTGCGATGCTGCAGATGCAGCGCGACGAGAAGACCGCGACATTGTTCTGGCTGGCGATCACTGGAATTTTTGGTGCGATCTTCCTGGCGATAGAGGTTTACGAATTCAGCCATCTTATCAGAGAGGGGGCGGGGCCGGGGCGTTCGGCGTTCCTGTCATCCTTTTTCACACTGGTTGGCACCCATGGGCTGCATGTCACCTTTGGCATCATCTGGCTGATCACCCTGATGCTGCAGGTGACGCGTCATGGATTGATCGTCGAGAATAGGCGTCGGTTGATGTGTCTCTCGATGTTCTGGCACTTCCTGGATGTGATCTGGATTGGTGTGTTTTCCTTTGTTTATCTGTTGGGGGTTCTGGGATGAGCATTGACGGCAATCAGCACGACCTGGAAAAAGGCAGTCACGACCTGCATGCTTCGGCGACGGGGGAGATTCACGCCAGCTTCAGCGGCTATATGACGGGCTTTGTCCTGTCGATCATTCTCACTGCGATCCCGTTCTGGCTGGTGATGGGAGATGTCTTGGCCAGCAAGCAACTGACCGCGATGCTGGTCATGGCGATCGGTGCCGTCCAGATTGTGGTTCATATGGTGTATTTTCTGCATATGAGCCCGCGCTCGGAGGGCGGATGGACATTGATGGCGCTGATCTTCACGCTGATTATCGTGGGTATTGCCCTTGCGGGCTCGCTGTGGGTCATGCATCACCTCAATGCGAACATGATGCCGGTTAGCCATGACATGATGAAGAATATGCCCTGATCACATCGCGGCCATGCCCTGAATTGGTCCGGCTGGCGACTGCGGCCCAAACAGGTCAATCACGACGGTCCGCGAACATGTTTCGATCTGTTTGGATCAGGCCGGCACGCCCATCATCTTACGCAAATGAGGATCGTCGCCTGATCTAAGGGGTACGAGATATCACGCCGTTAAAATGATCGCTTGCTTTGCCCGCTCTCGCGTTTTCCCCGGCGCGCGCCGCCTTCGCATGCCTATGCGAGAGGTTATGAGGCGTTTCTGGTTTTCGGAGCCACAAAGGGCGCCGCACCACCCATCCCGGGGTATTCATATATCAACAAAGGCTCAGGAGAAGGCCCTTCAGTTGCGCCCGGTCGAGGGTGCAGTCCTTCCCGGATCGGAATCAAATTTTGACAAATATTAGAGATGAATGAAATAAAGAATTTATAGCTATATTGTCATAATTTGAGTTATATATAATATAATGTATCGATATAGCCACTATAAAAATTGCATGTCATCAATATAAAAATGTATTTTCATGTCATTGTAGCGCTTAATATTTATAAGCGCTCGAAGGTTTAGGCGGGCAGGTCTTTTGTTTTATTCTGTATTTGAGCAGTCTTCAGTATTTGGTTAAAGCGCTCTTGGAGAGACTTTGCATGGAGACAATTCTTTCTCAGTTTCTCGGCGGCATAACCGGGGGCTCGGTTTCGGGCAAGATTGTCCATCTTTCGGATGCGGGCCTCGTCATCAATGCCGTGACAGGGGCGCTGGGTGGCGTCGCGGGCGGACAACTGATCAGCCATATTCTTGGCAATACCGCAATGGCTACGGGTTGGGATCCCGGGGCGTTCATTGGCCCATTTTTCGATGGCGCGCTGGCCGGGGGGCTTGTGCAAATCGCCGCCTGCATGGTTCTCACCCGGCTGTTGCTGCATGATTGATACCGGCGCCATCCACCGCATCACTTCGGCGCGGTTTTGGCAAACGGGCCGGATGTTCTCGTCCCCTGGCGCCAGAGCATATAGGGGGCCCGGGTTTTGCTGGCCCCGGCCTTGCCAAGCGATCATGGCGCGGCCGGTCATAAGCGCGTTGCGATGCCAAGGTCGATCGGAAAGAAATGTGAGGGATCAATGCTGAAGATCATCGCTTTCCTCGCGGGTTTGCTGCTGGTTCTGCTTCCACCGCCGGCCGCGCCCAAACATGTGGTGGAGAGAGCGCGGCCAATGACGCAGCTTCAAAAATGCTGCAGCGACAACTATCTGCTTTGCCATCCATTGAACGGGCGCGCGGCTGCCAGACCGGGGACCGAAGCGGGTTTTTCAATGCCTGTCGGGAAGTGGCGATCAAGATCAATGAGGTTCAGCAGCAGCTTGGGTCTACGACTAAGACCAGTTGCACGCATGTGCGGACAAGAGAGGTTGGCCGCGTCAAATCGCTGCGCGCTTCAGAACGGGCACCGCAACAGGCGGTGGCTGTGAGGCGGGCGTCGGTGCGATCAGCCGATGTGATGCCAAGAAAGCGCCGTGCGCCGAAGAACGCGCTGCAGTTTTGTGTTCGCCTTTCGGATGGCTATTACTTCCCCACCCCCAATTCGCAATATGGCCAGAAGGGCGGAGCCGACACGGCGCTGGCGCAATGCCGCATGATCTGTGAGACAGAGGATATGGCGGTTTATGTTCTGAAAGATCACAATGATGAAAGCGCCGACATGGTGTCGGTCGCCAAAGGGCAATCCTATGCCGATCTTCCGGTGGCCTATAACCACCATGGCGGTGAGGCGTTTCAACGCTGCAACTGGAATGGCTATGTGGCCAGGATGCGCGATCATCTCCTGCTGCGTCAGCAGTCAAAGCTGCTTGCAAAGCTCGATATACCGCTGCCGGACAAGCGTCCCGATCTCAACAGCGCTGCAACGGATGCACGCATCTATTCCGACTACAAGCCGATGCCGGATCGGGCTCTGCGCAGTGTTGGCCCCAGTTTCATGCCGGACACATCCAGTGACAGGATCGGCCGCTTTCCGGTTTCCGACGAAGAGACCGGCTTCTGATCCGGGCAAAACTGATCTGAATGCTCTCAGCATAGACCAGGCATAGCCGGTGCCAGGCGGTCGAAGCGAATGCAATTGAAAGGTTGTGATGACGCGGGCTTTGCCGATCATCCTGCACGCATGCTTTGTCATCGGCCGGCCGGAAAATGAGTTTCCGGCCGGCCGATGCGCATTGCACGGAGTCAGATTCGCAATAACCCGGTCAATGACATCCCTCGCCCGAACCAGGGACGTTGTGCAAAATCGCTTGACAGAGTCGATTCCGCTACACACCAAAAAAGCTAGCACACCGGTCCATGCCTGCGTAACTCCAGCAAAGAGGGGATATATGAGCGTGTTTCGATCAAGGCAGGGCATCGGCCTTGCTCACGCGCTGCGTCCCGGCAATCACTTGTAGGCTACCACTGGCAGCCTATCACTTTGCACAGGACTGACGCAGCTACTGCGCACGATAAAGCATGGGTCACAATCACTACCCGTTTCACCATCGCAGTGAATATGCGTTAATTGCTCGATACTTGAACAGGTCCGCGATCTGTCGGGGTATCTTCATCCAGACCATCGTCAATCGAGATAGAGATAGACATAGAAATACAAACAGAGAAGGAGTGATGACATGGAAATATTCACGACTGTCTTTTTATCGGCACCACGCAACGGGTCGGCGCGCAGTGGGCGCAAGGCGGATGGCACCGTTGATGCAGGCTATGTTTTCTACGAATAGCCTCTGCAGCAGTGGAGACCGCGATGATTTCAACATCAATTGTATCGGACACGCCAGCGGCGGATTGGATCGAGACCGAAGCCGGCTGGCAATCTGGGCCAAACCTTATCAGCCTCATCGACAATTGCTGTCTAAAGCGGGCCATGCTTGTCGCTGACGGCGGTTTGATCTTCATCGTGGCGGAACAGTCGCTGGACCTCCCCAGCCTCTCCACCCGCACGCGAAAGCAAGTTCTGTCCGCCTTTGCGCACAATCTCACTGGCGATGGTCTGCTGATTTATATTTCCGATACTCGTCGCGTGACACTGGTCCGCACGGCCCATGCCACCATACCGCTTTATGTGTCCGCAGAAGCTGACCGGCTCAATGTCAGTTGGGATTATCATGCCGTTGTGGCGGCACGTGGTGCGGTGGTGTTGTCGAGGAGCGAACTGCGTTACTTCATCCTTTATGGTCCGCAACTTGCGCAGGAGACGATCGTTATCGGCGTGAAACAGTTGTTTGCCGGGCAGTCAGCCAGCTGGTCTGCGGGTCAGACAGAGATTGAGATCGATCCCATGATCGAATGTGAGAGCCTGGAACAATCGGTTCTAAGACCTGGGGCACATGTCACCGCGGGTTTCGTCGATCTGATCAATCTGAGTTGTCGTGCGGTGCTGCAGCATGCAGCGCGACCTGCGCTTGAACTCAGCGGCGGTATGGATTCCTCCTGTGTGGCCGTTGCCCTGAAGGCGGCAGACAGGCCGTTTCTTTCCTATGCATTGCTGCATGACGGCAATGCCGGACATAAACAGAAGCTCAGGTGAATGGAATTGCTGTCGCAGCTCGATTACACGGATCGCTGCATCCCCTCGAAGATCTGTAAACCCTTTACCCGGCTGCAACAGCCATGTGCCGAGGGTGACGATTGCATCGGTGTTTATGACGATTTGTACTGGGATGGGATCTTGGAATGTCTCAATGCCATGCCGTGTGGCAGGCCGGATCTGGTGATCACCGGTATTGGAGGGATGAGATGACGATTACCGATTTATCCGATGCCACAATGGCCCTCTCTGCACGCTCCACCGAGGCTCTCAAGGCGTTGTTCTTTCACCAGATGGTCCCCACGCGGCGCCTGCCGGCGACCGGCGTCAGCCAAAGCGCCTTATCGGCGGCTTTCGTACGCGCGCCGCTGTTTCTTCGGCAAGGGATATGGCCAAAAAACCCGTTCATCGATCCGCGACTGGCGCAATTCGCACAGATGCTTCCTTTTGAGCTGAAGCAGAACCGTCTGCTCAACCGGCTCACTCTGGCTCGCAGCGGATTGAGCGATCACTTCATTCTTCCCCGCTTCAAAGAGAATTTCAAACGTGTATTCATGGATGATCTGATGGATTTCCGCGGCGACATTTATTGGAGTGAGAGTGTGCTTCATAGCCAGATGATCGCCAATGCGGCAGTACTTTGTAACGAAATCAGAGATTTGCAGGACAGCGGCGAGACTGGCCTCTCCAACTATACTCTCATCAATGCCGTAAGGGCGGAGTTTGTTGCCCGCCATTATTGCCGCGACTATTCCGCAGCTTTTGCTGATTAGGCGGCTAATGTTAAAAGTTAAGCCGCCTGGTTCAATGTCTGGTGACCGTGTGACGGATGTGTGCGTATTCCCCGCCAGGGAGCGCCTTTCTGGCAAGCCATAAACGGCAACTGGTTCAAATGGTTATTTCAGGAAGCCTTCGGCATCGAAATCTTCCCAGCCGCGCAATTGTGGTGTCTGCTTTGACGCCGCCGCCTTGTCCCCGGAACCGGTCTTTTTGACAAGGGCGCGGGTGTATTTGGCCTTTGCAGCAGCGCGCCTGCGGTTTTCAGCAGCTGTTTCCCGGTCCTGCACCCGCCATAGATCGGGTGCGCCCTGATCAAGAATATCTTCGACAAAGCGGGGCTCATAGACATGAAAGCTGATTTTTTTGGCGCGCCCGCGCAGTTTTACGGTCCTTAACCCGGCACTCACCAGGCGACCATCCTTCAGCCATCGATGGCGTTCGCTTGCGGAGATTGACAGGATATCCTCGATCTCCCGTGGGATGATCGGCAGGCTGCGAATATCCTCCAAGCTTTGTTGAATGGTTTGGATCGCTGCTGTTGACAGGCTGTCCGGGGTAACCGGCATGCAAAAGCAAAGGGTGCCGGCTTCAAGCTCGACAGACTTGCGCTGGCTGAGCGGAAGCCTTGCCCTTATGTGCTGCAAAATGCCCTTGGCGCGCACAGCCGAGCCCAGCGTCGCCTCGACGGGCAAGGTCCAGCTCCTTATTTTTTGCGCGCCATCGAAATCTTTGAACTTGGTCATGGTTAGAATAGATGGAAAGCGCAGACGCAAAAGTCAATCATCCCTGCGAGGCGGGCTCCGCAGCAACTTGAAACCTGTTGCTGCAGGCCCGCCGATGCTAGCAGTCTTTTGTCAGTTAAAACATGTCATTATAGGGCTTTTTTGTTTCTCCGACCGATTTCGCCAGCGCAGAAAAGGTCAGCGGCACTGCGCTGTCACAGCCATTTGCCACTTGCAGAATTCGAATTGGAAAACATACGGCATCGCGATGGGCGGGATTGAGGTTTTCGACGAAGCGATCATCACTGCGAGCCGTCACTTCAGCGCTCTTTAGTGCGCCTTCGATTCCGGTTCGCGACAGCAGTCCCTTGTCAATCAATGCGCGGTTGAGGGCGGCGATCGCCAGACACAGTCCTTCAATCTGTAGATTTGCAACATTCATGATGGTTTCCTCCCAGGATGAACCCCAACGCCGTGAGCGGCGGTTTTGATCCGCACAGCAGCCCGCGCTTTTTGCAGGGGGACAGGTTTTCTAGCAAGTCAGGGTTTGCGACACCATGCGTGCCAGGTTGATCCCTGCGGGCGTCCGGCGCCAGCGCAACCGGCTATCGCATCATTTGATGGCTTGCATTGCGGCATCAACCTCAATCATCACGGGGGCATGGTCACTGGCATGGTTCCAGCCGCGCGGCGCGGGTCTGACTTCGGCCGATCGGAGCGTTCCGGCGAGTATGGGATCGACAAGAATATGGTCGATCCGCAGACCGGCATTGCGCTCGAATGCATTGCGCCAGTATTTCCAGAAACTGTAGAGCGTCTCCTCAGGGTGCAGGTGGCGAAGCGCATCGGTCCAGCCCTGGGTGAGGAGATCGGCATAGGCCTTGCGAACCTCCGGGCGAAACAGGGCGTCGCCGCGCCAGCGCTGCGGCGCGTAAACATCGCGGTCGGTCGGAATGGTGTTGAAGTCCCCAAGCAGAACGGTTGGCACGGACAGAGCCAGAAGCTGTTCTGCATGGGCGTTGAAACGGCGATACCAGTCAAGTTTATAATCAAAATTGCGGCTGGCGACCGGATTGCCATTGGGGAGGTAAAGACAACCGATCAGGATACCGGCCACTGCCGCTTCGATATAGCGGCTATGCGGGTCTGGATTTGGACCGGGCAGCCCGACCCGGGTCAAAACCGGGGTGGTGTCGCGCGCAAGGATTGCCACGCCGTTGAAGCCTTTTTCTCCGTGCCAGACAGAACCATAACCAATGCTTTCGAGTTTCTCAAAAGGGAATTTTTCGTTGACAGTCTTGAGTTCCTGAAGACCCACAATGTCGGGGCGGTCTTTCTGAAGCCAGCGTATCAAGCCTTCAAGCCGACCATTCACGCCATTGACATTGTAGGTTGCAATCTTCATGAGGCCCATCAGATGGTAGGTCGGTGATGTCATGACAACTCTGACGGGTTTCGATGGTTCCCAGACAAACCGGCACAGGGTCGCCTTTGGGGCGTTGATTGTCGTTGCCCAAATGAGGCTGGTTGCCTCGGCTGGCTTTACGATGCCCACAATTTGCGCAGCAAGATATAGCCGGAGAGGAAAAAGCAGGCCGTGTTGGTGAGAATGATTGGCCATTCCATCCGCAGAAAGCCGAATATTGTCCATAGTGCGAAGCCGATAACGGTGACCATATACATGCGTGCTGAAATGGCTGCGGTGTCGGCGGTTCGGATGACCTTGATTACCTGAGGAATGAAACTGGTCACCGAACATATCGAAGCCAGGTAACCAATGATCAGGGCTATATCCATGCTGTCTCAATCAGGGTTGGAGCTGTGGTTTGCGGCGCTTTGAAATTGCGTCTTGAAAGCCCAACTGCCCACGCGCCACAGTGTTCCCGCCTGTCGCTTCAATAAGTTGTGGATCGCGCGCTCCGAACGCGCTGCACGGCCCGGCGCGGCGTGGGCGAGGGGGCGTGTCGATCCGAACGCTCGGGAACAATCTCAGGATCCTGCGGTTAGGGGGCAGAGGTGAAGCATGGCAAGAGATCTATTCGCAGACAAAACTGCCGGTGCGCGGCTGCGCGGCGCCATAAAGCCTGTTGACTGCGATGCGACACCGCGATCGGTCGAGCCGCATGACAACAATGCGTCCAGTGATGGCTCTTCACTGCGTGCATGGCGGGCACGCGATAAGAGACCCGTTTCGCGGCAAGCGCCATTGCGCGAAGGACCCGCATATCTCATCTGGTGGCTGATGATTGCAGCGGGCATTATTGGATATTTGCTTGTTTCATGGGTGTGGCAATGAATGGGAATGCTGACAAACAGCGTAAAGTAGCAGGCACGGCACCGCAGCTGTTTCGTTACGTCCCGCGCGTGGTGCTGTTGCTGTTTGCCGTTCTGATCGTCGTTTTTCTGGCCTGGACCTTCCTGGGCGGCGCATCGGTTTCCTCGACACGCTTGGTTCCATCAAAATCGGGCGCCAGTCCACCGTCGCAGCCAGTCGCGGATATGCCAGGCGACAAAGGCAGCGAGAAGGCAAAAACGGCGGCTGATCGGCCGGCAGCACCGGGTGCCCAGAGCCGATAATGCCGACATTGCGTTGCCTCAATCCGATCCGTGTTCGGCCGTGCCGCCCCATCTGTTTTTGAGGATCGCCGGCAGATGCAGCTGGATGATGTAGACCATCAGCGAGACCGCCCAGCCGAACATCAATATTCCACTGGCTGCGGTCATCGGTCCAAACAACCGTGTTTCAAGGATTTCGGCAGATCCACCAGGCCCAAGCGTGGTGTAATTCAACATGGCTGTGTAAAATGCATCACTGAACCTGCCGGCAAACCCCATCTGATAATAGGTCAAGGCCCAGATGCTCACACTCAGACAGACACAGACAAACAGCACCAGATAAAGCACGATCAGTGAGATCACCAGAAACAATACCCGTCGTTCATTCATGCGGGCGCCGATGAGATGAACTAAGTAATAGATCAGAAGCGTCGACAACAGATGCACGATCATGACGATCAACCCGACCGCTGATCCTATGATGAAATCTGACAACATCGACATTCTCCCGCATTCATATGCTGTGGCATTTCTCTCCATAGGCGAGAGAGATTAATCCTCTGTTGATGGAAGGAAATGCCTGCACCGCGTTTTTGTGCGATGCGCGGCGTTCTCCTGCGCCGGTTTAACGGGTAATGTTCTGAGGTTGATAATGAAAAGCAGCGGCGGTAGCGCTGCTGCGCTAGCAGAACGCGAGGGCGTTTATAGGTTGCTCATCCCTGTTTGCGAAAAAGGCGATGCCATGCCGATGCCATTCCATGCCATGACCTAGCAGGCCATCACGCGCCACCATGGGTCATGAAGGGTGGCTGGCGGGGTGCGCCCGGCCTTTTTAACAAACCGGTCGTACCACCGGTCAAATAAAGCCATAGTATCGTTCACGCCTCGAGGGCTTCGATTCGCTGAAGCCTTCTCAACACATCGCAATGGCTCGGGTCCGGACCAACAGTCCTGCCGATTGTTGCGCAGATATCGGTATGGAGTGGGAGAATGATCAGCTTGAAAACGTGGTCGCTTGCGATGGCAATGGTTGTAAGTCTAGCCGGTTCAGCGGTGACGCCAGTGGCCTTCGCTGCCTCAGGCTCCGGCGATCTTACTGATAAGCAAAGGGCCGAACTTCAGCATGCGGCAAGTATTGATTGCGATGCGAATGACAAGGATAAGTGCACTGCCGGCAATGTTGACAGTGGCGATTACTATGATGTGCGCATTTATGGTGACTGCACGATCGCTGCCTATTACGGTCGGATTGCCGATAAGGCGGCTTCTTTACGAAAGGATGTCGCGACAACCGGCAGCACCGGCAAGACAGACGCCGCGCTGGCACCTGAGCAACTGGTCTGCATCAAGGCGGCCGCCCAGGTGCAGTCAAGTGATAAGGAATATTACGTGATTGCGCTTCCGATGGATCACGGCCCGGAATGCAAGGGTGAAGAATTGTGCCGCACGCCACGCCCGCTCGCTGAGACGTTTCAGGCGGCGATGAAGAATTGCCAGCCCGGCAATCAGAAGTCCATGGCGGGCTGCCCGCAGGGCTGGGTCTTTGCCTCAGAAATGGAAGCCTATTCGAACGGCCTGCCGCAGACCGGGCCAAATGGTTCTTCGGATTGAAGCCTTGTTTTTTTGGCTTGCCTGCCACCGCGGAACTGGCGCGGCGCTGATCTTATGTTCAAGATCGGCGCTGCTGTTTGAGCGCGTGGTGCAGCGTGCCATACTCAATTTTGCTGCGCAGCGCCTGGTTGCGCCGAGAGCGCGTCAAGTTCGGACAGCGCATATTGCAGTTCGATGCTGCGGGCGGAAAGGTTTTCGCGCAGATGCAATCGTGAAGCGGTGCCAGGGATCAGCAGGATATTGGGTGAACGTCTGAGCAGCCAGGACAAGGCCACTTGCATGGGCGTTGCGCGACAGCGGTGAGAGCAGAGGACTGGATGGGTGAAAAGCCGGCGAGCGGAAAGAATGGAACAGAGGCGATCTGTTCTGCAACAAGCTTATCAATCAGGCTGTCATACGCGCGATGAACCAAATTGTGCTGATTCTGCACACAGACGATATCTGTCACAATCCGGCAGTCGTCGATCTGCTGTGCCGTGAGATTCGATAGGCCGATATTTCGGATCAGCTCCTGACGCTTGAGATCGGCAAGCACGCTGAGCGGTTCCTCCAGGGCTCCTTCGGAAGTACATGGAAATCGAACATGGCGCGCAGATTGACAACGTCGAGAACATCCAGGCCAAGATTGCGCAGATTGTCATGTACGGCCTGTGTGAGTTCGACGCGGGAAAATGCCGGATTCCAGGACGCATCCGCGCCGCGTACGGCGCCGACCTTGGTCACCATCACCACCGGATCGGCATAGAGATGCAAGGCTTCCCGGATGATCTGGTTGGTGACATGCGGGCCATAGAAATCACTGGTGTCGATATGATTGATGCCCCTCTCGAACGCTTCACGCAGCACTGCAATGGCTTTGGCACGATCGCGCACTGGCCCGAAGACGCCCTTGCCTGCAAGCTGCATCGCGCCGTAGCCCATTCGCGAGAATGGGTTTTCACCCAGCCTGTAGGTGGCTGAAATCGGGGTGCCTGGCATGGTTGTTTCTCCTGTTGCTCTGAAGAGGGGAAACCTCAGACTTTGAACCAACAATCGGTTGGGTTGTCCGCCCTGGCGGGCAATGAGGCATTTTACTGGGCACGGGCGCGTGGTTTTCGCGAGGCGTCACGGATTGGCGGACGCAGTTACTAGTCGCTCTGTGATGCGGTTAAACGTCTGGAAAGTGACCTCGGCCTGCGTCTTCTCCACCGCACCACCCGCAGTGTACTGCCGACCGAGGTTGGACGGATATTGATCGAACGGCTGGGCCCGGCCTTTCCCGATATAGGATCAGCGCTTGACCAGGCGACCAGTCACGGCAATCGCGCTGCTGGATCTCTGAAGTTCAATGTTCCAGCCAGTGCAGCGCGGCTTGTGCTGCCACGTGTCGTGCCGGCGTTTCTGATGGCCTATCCCGATATCCGTCTGGAGATCGTCACCGATGAGAACTTTATCGACATCATCGAAAGTGGGTGTGACGCGGGTATTCGCTATGACGAGCGGCTGGAACATGACATGATTGCTGTGCCAATCGGCCCGCGCGAGCAGCGCTTTGCGCTTGCGGCATCACCAGAGTATCTGGCTGCGCGAGGCACCCCGAAAACGCCGCAGGATCTGCTGGTCCATGATTATATTCGCGATCGTTTTGCGGGTCGTGCGATCCCGGCCTGGGAGTTTTAACGCAATGGGGATGTGGTGCTCATTGAGCCGACCGGCCGGCTTATTGTGCAGTCCGGTGGGGCCACCATCTGGAGATCGAGGCGTCGAAGGCAGGGCTTGGTATTCTGTGTCTGTTTGAAGATTGGCTGACAGCGGATTTTCAAACTGGAGCGCTTTCGTCGATCATGGAGCACTGGTGGGTGCGCTTTTCGGGCCTTTTCTCTATTATCCCGGGCGGCGTCTGGTGCCCTCGCCGCTGCGTGCCTTCATTGTTCGTGCGGGCAATGCCACAGACGGTGTCGCCGCAGCATCCCGGCCGGCAGACAGGCGGTTGAAATTAAGCTGCACGGAAGCCGGGCTCCGCAGAGCGCCTCACGGTGCTGGGGAATTATAGCAATGAGCCTTGCTGGGGTTCGAGGCTTTCCGGCACCTGCAGCTGCCCAAGTCTGATCAGTTCGGTTGTGGCGCTAAAGCGGATATCAGGGTCGCGGTCCTACAGAAAGGCGTCGAGTGCTTCCACGCTTATCCGGTCCATCCATTGCCGCGATCGGGGCCGCTTTTAACACGCGGCAGCAGCCCTAGTTCTGCGGACAGCTGCGGCCTGCAATAGCGCTGTTCGAAAGCGGCTTCCATTCCGAAGGCGCGCTATCAAACTGGCGGCGAAGCCGTGCCGAGAAAGCTGAACGGGAAACTGGAAGCGATCGCTGATTGGTTGAGCGCAAGCGCGCCCATGGTTGTGCCTGATGCGGAAATATCCTAGATCCTATCTCATGAAAATTTTTGCATCCGCTGACCAAGGGTCCGACGCACTGCAGTTGTTCAGTATTTCTTTGTTGTCGGCGGCATGATGACCGTAGCGATTGCTTTGTTTACAATCATGCTCTGCGGCCCCTTTGCCTATCTTGCAGTGAAGTTGCCGATGCCTGCGCCTTATAAGCTGCTCTATCTTGGGGTGATCGGCTGCGTCGCTGCTGCAACGTTCCTGTTCGGGCGCCAGCTTGGTTGATGGTGTTGAAGCATTGCGGGCATCTGAGCGCCGGGCAATGTTGCTGATCAGGCTGGATCGGGCTGTTTCACCGTGCAGTCATCTGGGCTGAGGGCCCGTCTTGGCGGAGCCTGTCCAGTCAGGCTCTCCCGGGTAGGTTCCAGCAGGAAAGCGACAGCACGATCAGGGTCGCCCCAGCCATTCAAAGACGTGAGAGACATCTTGAAACATCAAAACAAAAGTGAATACCGCGGTCGGCACGATTTGCGACATTTAGCGATAGCTATTGGGGATGGGTCACATTTGCAGCCGGTCGCTTTGTCTGACTGAACGCAGGAACGGCGTGTTGCCCGCGCTATCAATCTCGCCTACAAGGATGAAGCTGGCAATATTTTGGCGGTGAGCACCGGCTTTTACTCGCTCGGTCTGGTCTACAACAAAGACCAGGTGGAGACGCCACCCAGATCGTGGCAGGATTTATGGCGGCCTGATTATGAGGGTGCGGTGACATTTCCAAGCCCGGCCAATGTGATGAGCGTACCGTTCCTGGCGGAGCTGGCCAAGTAGAAGGGCAAACCGCTCAGCGCGATGGGTCCGGTTTTCGATTCAATTCATAAATTGCGGGTCGCGGCCTATTTCGATACGGCCGGGGCAGGCACCAATTTGTTCCAGAGCGGTGAGGTCATCGCTGGGGCGTATTATGCCAGTTCGGCATTTGCTATGCGTGACCAGGGACTGCTGATCGATTTCGTCGTGCCGGAGGAGGGCGCGATTGGTGGCGATATCCGGTTGCAACTGGTTGCCGATACGCCGCGCCGGAAAGCTGCGGAGAAGTTCATCGATTTCGCTGTGAGCAAGGCGGCCGCGCAATGCATGTCTGAGCGGATTTTCGTCGGCCCGGCGACCAAAGGCGTTGAATTTTCTGACAATGCAAAGCAGAAAATGCCCTGGGGTGTTGATGGCAGTGTAAAGAACCTGTCGCTTCCCAACTGGAATGAAATCAACAGCAATCGGGCCCGGGTAATTGAAGATTTCAATCGCGCCGTGGCTGCCAAAAAATGATATCAATTCGGCGCTTGGATCCGAAACCATAGCAGAAATCGGCTCCGCAGGACCTTTCCCTCCTGCGGAGCATGCGGCTCAGCGGCCATGGAGTTCCGTGATGGCCTGTTCGATGACGATTGTGTCGGCGTCATTCAGACCTTCGCCGGCAACGTGGCCCCAGGGGGTTTTCAGAATGCGCAATTCGGCCTTTGCGATCCGCGCTGCCTCCTGCGCTGCGTCTTCGGGCGGAAAATACAGATCGCTTGAAGAAGGCATGATGATGGTATCTGAGGTGATGGCCGCAAGCGCTGTGTCGAGATCGCCGTGATATATGTCGTTTGCGCTGATATCCGCGTGAATGCCGCTCCACAGATGGGCAAGCAGGTCATTGGCGTCGCGTTTCAGAAACCAGGCCTCCCAGAAGTCGACGAGGAAGTCTTCGAGCGTGGCATAACCAAGGGCGCTTTCGTCGAGCCTGTGTCTGAAGAAGGCTTGCGAGAAGCCCCAGGCGGCATAGATGCGGGCTGCCACGCGCAGACCGCGCTTGGGTGGGCTTGTATAAAAGCCCTGCCGAAACGCGGGATCGAGCTCGATGGCCGCACGGACGCTTTCAAAAAACAGTCGAAAGTGACGGGAGGCGCGCGCGGCGCTCTGGAAGGTGAACAGACGCTCAACCATCGCGGGATAGGCGGCCGCCCATTCAAAGGCCTGCGCGCCGCCCATTGACCAGCCAATTGCCAGGCGGATTTTATTGATTTGGAAAACCTCGGTTAAAAGCCGGTGCTGCTGTTTGACGCTGTCGTGCAGTGTGATGTTGGGAAAACGGGCGGAGCCGTTTGGTGAAGCGGTGTTGCTGGGGGAGCTGGAAAGCCCGTTGCCAAACAGATTTGGCACGATGATGAAGTAGCGTGTGCAGTCGAGCGCACGCCCGGGGCCGATCAGCCATTCCGCATCGCTGTGTGTTGCAGCAAAAGATGTTGGATAGACAATGACATTGTCTCTGGCCGCGTTGAGGGTGCCATAGGTCTTATAGGCGAGTTTTGCATTGTGGAAGATGCTCCCCGATTGCAAGGCAATGTCGCCCAGTTCAAGATGATCATAATGCATCCTGTTACCTTTCAGGGTTGATAGCGAGCAGGGCAAGCGTGATGAGAGCGAGGGCGGCGAGGCTTGCCGCCGCCATCAGGTTGATCTGCAGGTCGAAACGGTCAACGATGCGACCTCCGACGAAGGAGCCGGCTGCGATGCCAATGTTGAAGACCGAGACAAAAAGTGCGGTCACGATCTCGATGGCAGCGGGTGCGGCTTTCATCATCCATGTCTGCAAAGCCACCGAGACGCCGCCATAGACCAGTCCCCAGAGGATCAGCAGCGCTGTCGCGTTCACCGTATTGTCTGAAGCGAGCGCGAAGCCCAGCAGGGTTGCTGCAAGCATGCAGGCGATGCCGCCAATAATTGTTCCCACCCGCCGTGCGGCCATCATGCCGGCGAGGAAATTGCCGACAATCCCTGAAAAGCCATAGACAAAGAGAAGCAGGCTGATTGCGGATGCCGGAATGGCGTTCAGTGTCAGAAGGACCGGTGTGACGAATGTATAGGCCATGAAATGTCCGGCCACCAGCAACAATGTCAGCAACAGGCCTGGTCGCACCAGAGGAAGCCGGAGAGCGGCCTGGAAGCGGGCGGGATCAATGGCGTGATCAACAGGAAGCGGCGGCAATGTCCAAAGATTGAGCCCAAGCACGATCACGCTGAATGCGGCCATCGCACCGAAGGCTGTGCGCCAGCCAAAAAGGCTGTCGATCAGCGCGCCAAGCGGCACTCCCAGAACGGAAGCGGCGGCGACGCCGCTGAAGATGATGGCCGTCGCCCGCGCCACCGCCTTTGCCGACAAATGCGGCGTTGAGGCGGGCATTGAATGGAGCGTTGCGTTGGCCGTTGCGTGCGCGCCGGATCGGCTGGTTGCCCGATCCGGTGATTGGGGTGGCAGCAGCCGTGGGGCCAGGCCGCCGGCGATCGCCCATATGCCGCCCATACAGAACCCGACAAGGATCCGCGCACAAACAAGCCAGGAGAACGAGGCGGCGAACATGGCCATCAAATTGGCGGCAACCAACAGGAGGAGCAGACCAGCAAGGATCTGGCGCCGGTCGATGCTGCCGGCCATCACGATAATGAGCGGTGCAAACAGGGCAGCGATGATTGCCGGTACGGAGATGGTGAGCCCGGCGACGCCCAGCTCTATATCGAAGCTGCTGGCGATCGGTGCCATCAGGCCAACCGGCAACATTTCTGTGGTCACCACAGCAAAAATTGCCAGTGCGACGGCATGGACAGCGGGCCACCCGCGATGTCTGGGGGTGAGCGGCGATGATTGATTGTGTTGCATAGGATTGTGATCTTTCAAGACGCGGCTGGGTTGCCTGTACGTGCCCCCTGTTTACTCGGTCTGAAAATTCGATAAAGAACGCTGTTGTGGCAACAGATGGGACGATTTGGAAACAATGATCGATCATTTCGGTGATGTACTGGCCTTTGTGCGTGTGGCGGACACGGCGAGCTTTACCAAGGCTGCCGAACGGCTTGGCGTGACGCGGTCGGCGGTGGGCAAGAGCCTCACGCGGCTGGAGGAGGCGTTGTCGACGCGTCTGGTGCATCGCACGACCCGCAGCGTGCGTCTGACCGAAGAAGGCCAGTTGTTTTACGAGCACGCCCTGCGGATTCTCTGCGAGGTCGATGACGCGCAAGCCATGCTGTCGCAACGCAACCAGCAGCCAAAGGGACGCCTGCGTGTCGACCTTCCAACGGCCTTCGGGCGGCTGCATGTTCTGCCTGTCCTGCAGGACTACCTGGCGGAATGGCCAGAACTGGAAGCCGAGGTTTCATTTTCGGACGATTATTGTGATCTGGTCGGCGACGGCATTGATGTTGCTGTGCGCATTGGCGGACCGACCGACAGCGGATTGATCCGCCAGGTTCTGGCACCGCATCGGCTGCTGACCTGTGCTGCGCCGGCCTATTTGGAAAAGCGTGGTATCCCGCAGGTGCTTGATGATCTCAGGCATCATGACAGGATTGCCTTCAGCTATGCCAATTTGCCGGTATCCTGGCGCTATCAGATTGCAGGTGAAGAGCGCGCCCTGGCTGTTGAGGGGCGTTTGCGGCTCAGCAATACCGAAGCCATTCGCGATGCGGCGCTCAACGGGCTCGGGCTTGTCCAGCTCGGCGCCTTTCTGGTGGGGGCCGACATTGCACAGGGGCGGCTGGTCGCGGTGCTTGAGAACTATGCCCGTGAGGAACCGCCAATCGTTGCAGTCTATCCGACTCGCCGTCATGTGTCGCCGAAAGTTCGCCGATTTGTCGAAGCATTGCGAAGCGCCTGGGCGGCGGGGCCGCCCTGGTAGCCGGCACGGGTTTGTTGGGTTCTGTTAGCCGCAGGCGGCGCGAACGATCCTGCCACTATCGGGATCCGTTTCGATAGTGACACGTTCCTGGCGAAAATCCATGGTCACCGGGTCGCCGGGCTTGATCTGACGAACAAGTGTTGCGCCGGTCTGCTGCATTGCCTGTTGATCGCTTATCCTGTTCTTGCCAGCCAAAGCGCTCGCCGCAGCTTGATCACAGAGTGATTTTTGCGGATCGGGCGCTGCAGACACTGTCTGTTTCTGGCAGCCAGCCAGTGCAATTACCACGAAAATAGCGGCACAGGGGATGACCGAACGGGCGAGCGACATGGTGCAACGATCCTTTTTGACTGGCCGGCATCTGCACAGGATGGCTGCCGGCACATGATGTTCCTGGCGCATTAGCATCTTTGAGATGACTGGAATCTGAACGGGAATTTCAGGACGGGCGCGTTGGATTTTTGACGCAAGCCATGCTGTCATTGGAGGCGCAATGCCACACGCTGCCTGCGCATCAAACGTAATGCTGATTACCATGAACAGATCGATGATCGCTTGTCATCCCCCGGCTCTTAAAGCAGTAGCGCGGTCCAAGCGCTTAAACATGATCAAGGTCTGGACAGTCCGCAGGAAATGTCGCTGCTGCTAGTCGACTAAATCAGTGCATGGAACGTTCAACTCTCTGTCGGCACGGCCATCTCATAGCCAAAACACCAATTGTTGCCGCCACTCCCAAAAGTTCTTCCGTCATCACCTACCTCGTTTCGTTTGGCATATGGTTAACGTTCGATGAATTGATAGGATCCATGCTTTGCAAAAAGCCTCGCTGGCAGTCTTAGACCTCCCGGCGGGGTGACGGTTTGAGACCTGTTATGGTTGTGCAAATGCAAAGGGCAGCCATTATTTGCTATCGGCCCCTGCTGAAAAGTCAGTTCAGAAGTCAGGTTTATCGCAAGGTCTACTGCTCTTTGGGCGGTTTTCCCTCCGCCTCCTGCAAACGTTGCAGCAGCTCATCGAAGTCCAGGTCCTGCGTCGATGAAGGCAGCTGGCTGAGTTCCTGCAGCGCCTCTCCAATGGCCTGCGCCGGATGCAAAGCCTGTGTCTTCTTTCTGGCAACGGCGCGATGGGCTGCACGTAGCAGGTGATTGTGAAGGCGCATGGCAGACCATCTTTCCGCTTTGATTGTCCACACTAACCGATCCTGAACCGTTTGGTTCCACAACTTCTGACGGCGCTTAATGTTCAATGCAAGGCTGCGCAAAACGATGAATTGGTCTGTCCGGCGGTCGCTCCCCGAAAGCCACTGGTTCGAAACGGGACGGCAAAGGCGCGGGAATGTGCGGGACGATCCAACAGGCGTTGGTTGCCCGGGGGATCTTTTCATATGGACGCATGCTCAACGAGGTTGCCGCAAAAAGAAAGCATCGCAGCCATCAGGGGCTGCGATGCTCAGGCATTTGGCCAGGCAAGGTTACCGGCGATAGGCGAGACCACCCCAGATGCGGCCCTCCTCACGATGACGTCCACCATGCACGGCCCCAATATAGGCGGCCGCAGCTGCGACGAGCGCGGAGGCAGCAAGGAAAAAGGCGGTGAGAATGCCGGTGATGCGTGCCTGTTCAGCCGCAGCCGCAGCCTTCGTCTTAGCTTCCTCGACGGCTTGTTCAGCCTGTCCCTGCGCATCAGCGAGGGTCTTCTGAGCCGCATCGACCTTGGCTTGCGCTTCACTCCGCAGAGCCTGAACACGATTGACCGTCTCATTGACGCGGGTCTGCGCATCATTCTGGCTAATGCCGGTGCGGCTGGCGATCTGGCCGGCCAACCATGCCTTGTCGGCATCGGAGATTTCACCTGTCGTCAGCAGGTTGCCAAGAATTCCGGTCACCTGACGTTGCAAGGCCGCCATGTCCTCGCCCTGCTGCTCTGCGCCGGAGGTCTGGGCATCATTGCGCAGTAAACTGTCGGTCAGATAGTCCAGCGGGTTGGATTTGAGACCTTCCGGCAACATCTGTTCAAGCGACGGCGCTGCTGCCTGACCCGCACCCTGTGCGACGCCACCAACAGCATTGCCAGCACCCGATAGGATACCGCCTGCCAGTTGGCCTGCACCCTGAACGGTTCCACCGATCACTGCTCCAGTGGCTTCGACAGCTGTCTGCGCTGCGCCGCCGACCGCTTTGGCACCGCCCGACACCAAGCTGACCGCAAACAGCGCAGAGATAATCGTTCCTAGTCCCCAGACCACGAGACCGTTCAATCCATCGCGCACAGTTGACTCATCGCGGGTAGAGGTGCCGGTCGGCCGGCGCATTCTCCCAGCAATATAGCCGCCGAGCATATAGGAGGCCACCATGGACAGGATCAGGAACAAGGCGGTAATCACCAGCCAGACATTGCTCAGTTCCCCGCCCTCATCGACGGAGAATGAGCTGAGGCCGAGCCCGCTCGCAAAAGTGGTCATCACCACCATGACGCCAGATGCCACGACAGCACCAGCAAAGATGGCAGCCCAGTCAACATAGCTTCGGTCGGAGGTGTTTTCGATCACAGTTTGGTCTACCATCAACGTAATCCCAGAAAAGAAAGAATGAACAACACGATCACGACAAGACCTACTAAATAGATGATAGAGTTCATGTTGACTTATCTCCTTTTAAAATGTGTAGCGGTCAGAATAGCCTGTTTTCAGACGATTATTTCTCGATGCGATAGTAACTCTACAGGGCGGGAAAAGTTTCAGGACCGTTCAACTTAATTTTGATCGGGTGGTATTGGTTTTGATGCTGGATGGCCTTTGACCACCTTTCCGAAGCCAGATGTTTCACTATCATGCGCCAAGGAAAAACACAGAAGGACTGACTCTGAGAGCGGGCTTCACTCGCCCTGCTCACCCATCCTGTTTGCGACGCCTGTGCTTGCTATGTCCGGAGAGTGGCATGCAGAAGATCAGGTCTTCTCTGATCCGGGGATTTTTATGGTCCATTACAAATCCGCGGCAGAGATCGATGGGGACGCAAAGACATTGCGCTCCCTTCTCGCTCTCAATCCGCCTTATGGCCAGTAAAGGGTCAACGATATCAAAATCGTCACTGTTTTGCACTGTAGTCGACGGTGCAACGGTGAATGGATCAAGCAGGAGATCAAAATTCTTTCGGCAAAGGGCTGAAAAGCGCCGCCGAACGCGCGTGACTATGACATTCCCGCCGCCAATTGTCTTAGGAACTGTTTTGGACGGCCACTGTTGTACGACGAAAGCGTTGGCCTGCGCCAGCCAATGAGGTGATGCAGGGCTAAAAGCTTCAGAAACACATAAATACGCCGCCAATTTACCCTAGGTTGTATTGATGGGTTTATCCGGCTCATACTTTAGTGTTCACTAACGGCTCTGCAGCCGCGCCTAAAAGGGACTGTCATTTGGAGCCCATCAGATGAGTCGCCAGCTTCGACCGGATCGGATTGTTTACGACGAGGCGAAGATTAGTATGCAGCCCGCGTCGGCAGGCAGAGCTTCAAATGTCTGTTCGCATATTTTGACATCGGTCTAACCTGCCACGACCGCGCGGCTGTACCATGGATGTGGAGCGACAGCTGAAACGGAAACTGAATGGCCGACGCTGTTTAAAAGGATGGACTTCAAATCTTGCTGGGATTTAGCTGGGGTTTCAATCAGCAGATGTTCTCACCTGGATTGCGATAAAGACGGCATTCTGCAGCGTGATTCCGGCGGTGGCAATCATAACTATTAATTCCGTCCCAGTCGCCGCTGGGCGGCGAACTGTTGCAGAAACGCTCTTCGGCGGCGCGAGATCTCCTGCTCCTGTTGATGGCGGAAGGTTTGGCGAATGCAGAGCCTGCCAAACAGCGGCTGGGCTTTGACGTGAAGAGGCGTCGTCTCTTCGCGCAGTCGATTGCGCGGAGTGCACCAGTGCCGCCTTCCTTCAATGGCCGGGTGCCAGCGATGAAGTTAGGAGGATTGCCACAGGAGTTTCAGCGGTGCGATCAAAGAGAGGGCTGGCATCGTTGCCGAATGCGGCGGAGTTGGAACGGGCGAAACGAGGGCGACTGGAATAAGGAAGCATGGCGGTCTTTTCGGCAGCTCAAAGGACAGTTTCAGATCATGTCCTATCCAATAGGTTTTGCCTTGCGCCCGGTCCGGTGACCCTGCCCTATGCGGTCGGCGGGGCGTTGAGAGCCACAGTGATCTACCAGGTCCGGTTGGAATAGGGGTATTCCGCAATAAACGCGGGCTTACAGCCCCTTTAAGGCCTGGTGAGGCTACAATTCCCGTCGTCCGGTGCCACCGTCAACACCCGGAACCGATCGCTCATGTTGCGTTATGGCAACTGCTCGGGCGCTCCCGAAATGTGCCAGGCAGTTTTCGGAACAAGATACGCATAAAAACAGAGGGTACGAGCCTTTCCAATGTCGCAATCAAAACTGGAATCCTCGCAAGGAATTCGGTCAGATTGCCATCATCATTTCACCAAAGCTTTGACTTGGCGTACCACCTCTTGCTGCAACAGACGTTGCTTTTCAATATTGAAATGGCCAATGTCCTTCGCGCCGGAAAAATCCCGATTTTCGAGCCTGCCCTTAAAGCCCGGACCGGCTTTGAGGGGTAATCCCCAGCCATGATGTGAGAAGTAGAAATTGACAGCCTTTCTCACATTCCTAGGCAAGGGCTCAGGCGCGGTCGCGGCGAAGCTTGCAAGATAGTCGACGGAAATGGAGAATTTATCGAGCGATGCGGCAATGGCGATAATGGCGTTGGCGCCGAGCGAATGACCGATCAGGACAACGGGGCGGGTCCCGAGTTTCTGGCGTTCTGAGATGATGGTCTGAGCGACCAGACGCCAGGCCACATGGCTTTCGACATGGCAGGCAATACCATCCCCGTTGAGATCCGCAGCGATGGCGTCGAGACCGGTCGAGAAAATATTACCAAAGCCGCGCAACAGATAGACGGAGGCACGACTTACGGGTGTCGTTCGGCTTGCAGCTGCGGTTCCGGGCTTTCTTGGCGATGCGGACGAGGTGAGCGATGCGGGTGTAACCAACAAGGCCAGACCTAGTCGCAGCAGGTGGCGACGGTGCAAGGAGGCTTGATCTGAACGGTTCACAGGATCAGTCATGGTACAAATCACCAGAATTTTGGAATGACAGAACCGGTGCGTCTGGCATAGGCGTCATATTGCGCACCAAAACGAGCCTGCATCATCGCTTCCTCACGGGGAACGCGGTAAAAATATAGAAACCCTATGCCGAGGAGAGCCGCCGGACCAACAATCCAATTTTGCAGAAGACAGAATTGCGCGAGAGCCCAGAGCCAGAACGAGAGATACATCGGGTGACGAACGTAATGATAAAGCCCCCCGGTGACCAATGCATGTTCCTGGCGGATCTGTAAGGAAACCGACCAGTTACGGCCCAGTTGTTGATGGCTTGTATAAAAAATGCAAAGGAAGGCGATCCCAATCCCGAGACCGGCCCAAGCCAGCCATGGCTGAAACGGCATGTCGGCGCCAGAGGGAAATCCTGTGGCTACATAGACGAGGGGAACAAGCGACAGCGACAATGTTGCCGCAGCCAGTGCCAGCCGATCGAGGCTGGTGCGCGCATCCTTAACAACGCCCGTCTTGCGCGCTCGCCTGCGGTGGGGAAAACGGATTACCACCCAGGCAATCAGCCCGGCCGCCCAGATAATCATTGCCAGCTGCGGCGTCATGGAGAAGACTCCTTCAAACCTTGTCGATTGCCCAGGAGGTGTTCGCGTGCCCGCTTATCAAGCGTGTTAGGCCCGCAGCAGATCTGAAAGAAATCATACCAGTAGGCTTTCGTGTTCCCGAAAATATATTGATAGTGCACGCGAAAGAAATTGCGTTTGATGCGGCGATAGCTGTCAGGTTGCAGCATTTCTTTTATTCTGACGGTGCGTATCAGCGGAAATTCCCTTCTGGTTTGCTGATCAAGCTTCATCTCCCTGACCGGGTCTGTTTTATAGAAGTTGATTGGATCGGTGAGGCATTGAACTTCCACCCATCGCAGATGGGGGTCGGCGATGAGTTGGCGCATCCGCTTGCGAAACTCTTTCGCAGCCTTGCTGTAGCCGGCTTTCAGTGCTGTAGAGCCAAGGGTCAGGATGCTCACCTCGGGCGCACGCTGCGAGAAGTCTGGATCAAGAGAAAGACAGCGGGCTGCGACATCCAGAATGAGCATGCCGCCAGTGCTGTGACCGATCAGAATGATTTCGTCGTAACGCTCGGCCTCAGCCTTATCAACAATGCGACTGGCGAAGCGCTGGAGCAGCGCCTCCGCGTCAGGTCGCTGCGACCGCATGAATTGCGACGAGAATGACCACAGGTCCATCAGATGCAGGGTTGACCAACGCCGTCCAAAGACCGACAACGCCAGGAAGAACACCGCAAGCCCGATCGCGATGCTGGCCAGACCGAGCCAGACGCAAACCAACAGAGCTATGAGGCCACCGAGCAATGCAAATGCAACAAGTGTCAGAAACGGATAAAGAAAATACAGTCCGAAGCGCCAGGCTTTGAGAAAGAAACGCTGTGCGCTACCCTCGATGATGAAGCCCGAAAAGGCTGCAAGATAGCGAAGAAGACGATTGAGGACCGGCCTGTTGAAATCGGAAAGCACGATCGGGTCGAGGGCGAGAAAGCTGAAATCAGTCTGGGTTGACCAGCCTTCTGGCAGGCTGCACGCGGTGATCGTAACATGACCACTTTCATCATCGGGCAGACAGGGTTGATTCAATATTTGGGTCTCTGTGCCCCACACAAGGTCAAACCGCTGGATTTCCTTGCGCATCCGCCCGAAAAAAGCAGCTGGCGTCTTGGGGTCATAACCACCGATAAAAAAAACTGCGCGTCGTGTGACCGGTTGCTTCATAAGCAAACAGTAATAAGGTTCATTTCGAATGTCGAGAGCATAGCAAACGCATGGCGGTGACAGCTGGCGCTGAGGTTTGAGACCGCAGCAATGCGCAATGAGGAGAGATTGACCGCCGCAACCGATGGGACGGAATTGATGATCAGCGTTAAGGGGCCGGCAGGTGGAGAAGCAACCTCCATTGCCTGTTATGAGAACGCACCCCAATCCGTCGATGCAGGGCCGGATGCTTGTCTGCCCGAAGACGCCTGGTCACGATCACGGCGAAGCGGGACCACCAGGCGCCATGGGCGCAATTAATTCAGGCCGAGACGTTTGCGCAGTTCAGCATTCTCCTTGCGCAGCTTTTCGGCGAGCGACTTGCGCAGGCGCTGGTTTTCGGCTTCCAGCGAGACCAGTGCCTTGAGATCGTCGCTTGCAACGGGAGCCTTGGTTGCCGGAGCCTTTGCAGAGGATGGCTTCGAAACGGGGGCTTTTGCAGCAGCGGCCTTCGGCTTGGAAGCCTTTGCCGGGGCTGACTTGGTTGCAGCCTTCGCCGCAGCCGGCTTGGCTTTTGACTGGCCGTCGTTCTTCCAGTTGTAGTAGGTCTGTTCGCTCAGATTGAGCTTGACGAGCGTGTCTTTGAGGGTCTTGCCGGCAGCTGTTTCGCTGCCCACCGCTGCCAGCAGGCTGGAGCGTTCTTCCGGTGTGTAACGACGCAGCTTGCGCACAGGGGCAGCTGCAGCTGCAGCCGATTTGGATTTCGGCGCCGTCTTTGCAGCTGGTGTTTTCTTCTCGGCAGCTTTCGCCTGTTCCGGTTTGGGGGTTGCAGTTGCTTCCGAAACTTCAGTTGTGTTCTGATCGGCCATGTGTCACTTCTCCTAATATGGTATGGTACAATTGCACAGCATTCGGGGTGAACCTAGAACAATAAAATTAACCTATTCTTTAAGATACTGCATCTTTCATCGCTTTTTATAGATCAATAGTCGCAGGAGGTCCAGTTGGTCTGGCCATTGTGGCCCCAATCAATGCAACGCGTCTGTTGCTGGTGACGGACGGATGGTTCCCGAAAAGCAAGTGGGGTTCAGCCAATCCTGCGGCTGTCTCGCCAAAGTCTTGTTTGACGGGTGACACATCAATTCCCCTCCCGCTATCGCTCGGATGGGTGCCTATGATCGAAGTTGAAACCTTTCCGACTGCGCCATTTATCCTCAAAAGCATGTGAGGTGGACACAATAACCGAACACTCCGGCGATGCTTCCGAAGCCCGTAGTCGGCTGGCACTGTGATTTCGCCTTTCAACATGCGCCGATTGGCATCGCACTGGTTGATATAAACGGTCACATCTTGCGCGGCAATGATGCTTTTGCAGCAATGATCGGTCTACCGCTGGTACGAGCCGAGGGGCTGCATTTCAGGGCGTTTACACATCCGGATGATCTTTCAGCAGACCTTGATCTTTTTAATGCCGTCCTGGCGGGAGAGCGTGATGGCTACACCATCGAAAAACGCTAGTTGCGCAGTCGGGGCTGGGCTATTGCATCCTGGCAATTGACAGCGATGGCATCAAAACGGTCAATGCCCGCTATGGCCACGCGATGGGAGACGCCATACTGGAAGCGACCGCCAGACGGTTGACGGCCATCACCGGCGATGGCGATCTGGTGGCGCGGATGGGGGGAGACGAGTTTTTGATCGCCCATCGTGGCGATCAGCAGAGCGGCATCCGTCTGGCGGGTGCGATTGTCGCGGCAATGCGTCAACCGATCCTGGTTGGTGGGATTGCAAGCGATGTCGGCGTCAGTGTTGGCGGGATCTGGTCGCAGCAAAAATCGGCGCTCGAAGAGCTGTTGAACGATGCCGATGCGCTTCTTTATCAGGTCAAGGGTGAAGGCAAGGATGGCTTGCGCTTTTAGGCCTATGGCAAGCGGTAAGGCGCTCGCGCCAGTTAAGCGCGCGTTCAGCGGATAACGAGGTTTTCTCACCTGCAAAAGTGACCTGTTCTGCACGGAAGGCCGTTCTGCTCAGCAGCTGAAATTTGCAGGCTGCGAGCCTTTGCCATTGTCAGTTCGGGCTCTATCTACCCCGATAGCAAATGAACGCCAGAAGACAAGAGCCTTGATGGAGCCCGAACTCAAACTCGAACCTCGTTCCTTATCCGCGGTGCAGGAACAGTCACGCCTTCCGGCGCTTGCGGCAGTCGCCGCTGGGATTGCCGTGCTGTATTTTGCCAAGGATGTGTTTCTGCCGCTGGCGATTGCCGTTTTGCTGACTTTCATGCTGGCACCGATCGTCTCGACATTGCGGCGCCTGGGCCTGCCGCGTCTGCCAGCCATCATCACAAGCGTTTCCGGCGGGTTCCTCATAATTGTGCTGTTCAGCGCGATCCTAGCGTTTCAGGTTTCGGAAGTTGGTCAGAATATCGCGACATACCAGTATAATATCATCGAGAAAATCCGCACGCTGAAAGAGGCGGGCACCGATAACAGTCTGATCAACCGCCTCAATCGCTTTGTCGAGCGGGTAGGTGCAGAAATCAACCAGGACGAAGACAGGGCCACTTCCGCACCAGGGAATGCCGAGGTTGAACGCAAACCGATCCTGGTGGAGATTTTTGCGCAACGCAACCCGATAGAGACGCTTGAAACGGTGATCGGCCCCTTGGTGGGGCCGCTTGCCACGCTCGGCCTGGTGATTGTTGTGGTTGTGTTCATGCTGCTTGAAAGGGAGGAGTTGCGCGATCGCTTCATTCGTCTGGTCGGCTATGGTGATCTGCACCGCACCACCATAGCTCTGCAGGAAGCGGGCAGCCGGGTTGGGCGTTATCTTTTAACCCAGCTTATGGTCAATATCGCTTATGGAGTGCCTTTGGGGATTGGTCTTTGGGTTCTGGGGATCCCCAATGCACTCCTATGGGGCATGCTGGCGGTTCTGTTGCGCTTTGCCCCCTATATTGGTCCGGTGATTGCTGCGGTCATGCCGTTGTTTCTGGCCTTCGCCATCGCGCCGGGTTGGAGCCTGCTGCTGTGGACGATCGGACTGTTCATTGTGATTGAGCTGATTTCCAACAATGTGATGGAGCCGTGGCTTTACGGATCGCGCACCGGCTTGTCGCCACTCGCCATCATCGTGGCGGCGATTTTCTGGACCTGGTTATGGGGGCCGATCGGCCTGGTGTTGTCAACGCCGTTGACAGTGTGCCTGGTGGTGCTCGGGCGTTATGTTCCGCAGTTCCGCTTTCTGGAAATTCTGTTTGGTGCGGAGCCGGTGTTGAACCCGCATGAAAGGCTTTATCAGCGCCTGTTATCCGGGGACCCCAACGAGGCGACTGACAATGCGTTGGAATTTCTGTCCAAGGCGTTTCTGGTCGAGTATTATGGCAGCGTGGCGATACCGGCTTTGCTGATTGCGGAGCAGGATCGGGTGCGGGGCGTGTTGAGCGACACGCAATTGGGCCAGCTTTCGCACAGCGCGCGCCTGGTTGTCGCGAATCTAAGACAGATTGCCGAGGAAGAAGAAGACAATGAGGAAGAGGTTGCGGTTGAGACCGCGACCGATGGCGAGCAGGGCGAAGCGCTGCAATTGCCGTCCGGCGAAGGAAAATCGATCATCTGTCTTGGCGGGCGGGGTCCGCTGGATGACGTCAGCGCGGCCATGCTGGCGCAGGTTCTGTCGGTGCAGGGCGCAAGGAGCTGGGTGGTCGATCATGAACATTCCCAGCCCAGTCAATTGCGCCGCGCCGATATTGAGCACGCGACAGCCCTTGTGCTTTGCGTGCTTGATCTGGAATCGGCCAATCGCGCGAAATTCCTTTTGCGCAGGTTAAGACGGCTCAATCCGCTTGCCCGGATTGGCCTGGCGATCTGGCGAGGCGACGAAGCGGCTGAGGGTATTGATGAAACCAGGTTACGTTCCGAGATTGAAGCCGATTTCGTGGCTTTCGATCTGCTGACGGCGACACTTGAATGTCTCTCCGATGCCCGGCCGCAGGATTGGGGAGAAAGACCAGCAAAAATGCTCAGAAAGCGTCCTGGGAGACCGAAACAACGCGCGATGGAAGGGGGATGACGCCGTAACGGCGCCCGGGGGAAGGCGGTGTTGCCTTTGCGGATTTGGCGGATATTCGGACGGACGCGGCCTTTGCTATCAGGAGAAATTTGGCGATGTTTCGCTATGTGAGCATTTGCGCAACCGCGTTGAGCGGTTGCGCATTTTGTTGATTTACCACTTGACGCGGAAGCCTGCATTTCCGGTGATTGTGTAGCTGTCGGAGACGTTGTTGAGACTTGTTGCGGCGCTCAACTTGCCATAGAGGGCATATTTGTCGTCCAGCCAGCTGTAATTGACATTCACACCCAGTTCCCCCACGTCCGGTCGATGTTGTCGGTAGCGAGGCGGACATCGGCAATTTAGATATGGTCGGCGGTGTCAATGAGCTGCTTATAGAGATTGGCAAAGCCCAGAGCCTGAGACGGGTTATGCTGCAATCGGCATCGATCCAGCAGCTGACATGATTGGATGCTATTACGAGCGGAGCCAGCACCAGGCGTTTTTTGGATAGGATGCGACAAGCGAACGCAGCTTTGGCTGCACGATCGTCGCCTGCGCCAGGTGCCTGGTTTCGCACATCCTCTGAAAGACAATCTGCTCCGCGAAGATGCGGCTTTACCCATGTCGTACAAGTCGATCGCGGAATCAAGGAAATGTTGTGTCGATCTATAAGGTAGCGTTTTATATAACTTGTTTCGATCCCGGGGAGAAAAAGTTTTTTCGCTTACTACTTCAAAGCGGGGGCGTCATTTGTTCGTAGCTGGATGTTTTTGAAATATCTTGGACGGGTCCGATGCGCATATATGAATGGTGCTGTAGGCTCTTTGAAATGTAAAATCCACTTCCGTCGGATCAGGTGACTTTAGAAGCTGCGTCAGATAGCTGAACGCGAATGGCCAGCACCGAAAGCGCGTCGCGGGAATTGTCCTCGCCGTCAATTTATCGTCATTTGGAAACAAGCATCCCTGCGCAAGACAGTATGGAAACGATGAAAATCCTTCACGCCCTCTTTGCCATCGCGTCTTGGCAGCTTACCGGGGCGATGCTGAGAAGTCACTGAAGTGAAACTGATTTCCTGACCAATAACACGGAATTGACGCCAAAAACTGTGGTTCTAATTCTGCATTCTCTACCCCCAAAATGTAATACCCTAAAGTCGTGGCTTGAAGTTGTTATAGTCTTCGCACCGAAGACCGTCACGCTGGCGGGCTTTGGTGCTGAGATTTTGTCTTCTTCAGCACAGTGAAATCGGCAGAAGTATGTTCTTGGCAAAAAGCAGCGGTTCCGATGATCACGCTTTGATATGGATTGGCGCTCAGAGAGGTCTGGGCGGTGCATGGATTTGTGCTACAGATCAGCAACCGTTCCCCCGATGATCTGTTGCTGCTTACCACCGAGACATTGCCGCGCGATCTACTCCCATTTGGAGGAATCGGCAAATCTGCTGTTAAGCAAGCACGATCGACCTCTGACCACCGAGCGACAATTTGCTGATCATGTTAAGCATCAATTGCGGAACCCACAAGCTAGCCTTCGTCCGCTGCTTCAGATGCTGCAGCAGGCGGAGCAGGAAGACGAGAGGATGATGATCCTGAACAATCTGGTCCGCAGTAATGACAAGGCGCTTCGCCTCATCGAGCAATTGCTGCAATCGGGGCGCGTCAATCACCAGGACCTGGTAATCGGTCCGGTCAATCTTTACGACGTCGCCGCATCGATCCTGGCCGAATTGGGTGAAACGATCCGGAGCAAGGCGCAGGATGTCGTGCTTTCAGGCTGCGAAACGGCCTGGGTGAAAACCGATGAAGCCCTGCTACGCCTGCTGCTTGAGAATATACTCGAGAATGCCATGAAATATTCCCCGACATCCGGCCGGGTCCATGTGGTGATTGCTGCGGCCTGCAATAATACATGGCTGGTTCAGGTCTGCGACACCGGTCCTGGCATCCCCGCACATCAAGCCGAGGCGGTGTTTCAGCGCTTTTTACTTATCCCGGGTTCCTGAAGGCCGGAAGGGACCAGACTCGGCCTGACGATCGCAACCGATGTGGCAAAGCGTCGGTCTGCAGCGATTGCGCTGGGCGTTCCGACCTATGGCTACAGGCTGCAAGCATAGATCCGTATCAAAGCCGGCGATTAGCCGTGCCAGCGTTGCTCGTAGCACTGCCTTCCCAGCAAGGGTCAACCACCGAACGGGCATATGGCCTGGTATGGTGCCGGCGTCGCGCTCAGCGCCCGCCCCGTCACCTGGTTTCGATCGGACTGGACGCGCGCAGGATCATTTTTTCCAGCCGTCTGTTCTCCGCCTGCAAATGTTTGATCAGCGATCGCTTGAGCTCGGTGTTTTCCTTCTCGAGCTTGGCGATGTCTTCGTTGATATCTGCCGGGATCTGGTAGAAACCGACCGATGGCTGTCGTGGCGCTTGCCGTTGTGCGTGATTGACCGTCCTGGCCTTGACTTTGCGGGTTTTTCTATCCAGCTGGTCGGGCTTGGCATTCGCAGCAGGTGCTTGGTCGACCGGTGCGGACTTGCGATGGGCAGGCTTTGCGACCGGCACGCTGCTCTCGTCCGTCATCGCTACTGCAGTGGCCGTTTCTTCAGACAGATCGGACGGACCGGATCTAGGCATTCGCTGCGGATCGATTTTCGGCGATAGGGTGGTATCTGTGGCGGAAGCAATCCTCGGGCTGTTGTCAGCCCCCGCTTGAGAGGTGGGCTTTGCCGCTCCCTCATGCCTTGCTGACGCAGCAAATTCTATGTTAGCTTTTTTTGCCTGACGCGGCTTCGGCGCCTTATCGAAGGGAGTAGCCGGCGGTATTGCCGCGAGGATGCGACCGCCAGTCAGTGCCGGCACTACGCCCTTTTCTGCAGCTGTTGCCACTGGAGTTTCTTGCTCAGGTGCTGGAGGCGTATCTTTCTTGATATCGGAAGGGGCTGCAGTGTCATCTTCAACCGCGCGCGCGATTTCCTTGATATTTATATCCCCCCAGAGCGATGTCACGTTCTTGCGCGCGCGGCGATTCTTATATTCTACGATCAATCGTTTGACGGGGAATTTCATAGGGTCGCTTCAATCCTGGAGCCGATGAGGAAGGGTCGTGATCCTTTGTAATCTACTCCCAGTGACCGCGGGATTCAACCCTGTGGCGTTGGCCGGCCAGACGTGCTCGGACTGCCATTGCACACAAAAGATCACTTGCAGTTTTCAAGAGAAGATGACGGCTGCTGGATAATTTGGGTCGGCCTGAATCGAAATTCTGGATACGACCATCACTATATTTCAGGGATCTCATGCAGACGCTGGCTTTCACCGTTTGTTTGCGCAGGTGATAAAGCGCTTCCGCCTTCATAATGGTTGCCTGAAATCCGTGTGTCTCGTGGGGTGCTAGGGTTAGGCCCTGATCAATATAGGATGAAAATAACATGTCGCCTTCGGCGTCTTCAAAAACGATCGAAGCGTTTATCACGGTTAGTTTTTTGTGAGGCATTGGATTGAATGATGGTTTCCAGACGTCCGGTTTGGGTGCCTGCTTTCGATAACGGACCAGTCCTTGACCGTCAGCACCGTTGAATTACAGGCCTGCGCGGCACAGGTGGAAGACAAGACAGGGAGCATCAGCGTGGCTGACATAGATTTTACAAAGTGATTCATAAGCGATCTCGTTGAAAAATGCGGCAAAGAGTAAGCCGAGAGCACTGCGAAAGAACATCCCAATATATCGCCAGCTATTACGCGAGGGAGAATAGAAGTGCCGCACAAGGGAGGGCTACAGGAAATGATCAAAATTCCTGCCGGACCGCTTGCTAATTGAGGTGGTGCAAGGCCCAGGCAGCTCACAAGCGAGACGCGAACAGGCAGAATAGGTCTGAGGTTGCTCCGGACGGTTGTGTAAACATCGCAGCCAACCCAGTCCGGAGCAAGCGCTTGAAAGGCAGGAGACAAGCGCATGCAACTCCATCACGATTTTCAAATGGCAACAACTCCAATTCGGAGGGAGCATATCAGCCGAGGAGAAAGGAGCTGGCCGCCCTGGATTGGCTGCCGGCTCAATGAAGCCAATTGCTCCTGACGCACGTTGTTGCCTCTTTCGCAAAAAGCGATTGGCGCTGATTGCGGTGTTGATGGGTGGAGACGTGGTTATCCGAGCGCGTTGCGCCATCCCGTTGAAAACGAACGCGGCAACGCTAATTGGTGCGGAGAGGATAGCAATAGGTGGCCCCATGAAATATCGAATATTCGCTCTGGTTTCTCTCGTTGCCCTGGTTGGCTGTGCCGGTTACGCCAAATCTGTCAACAGACAGGCTGGAATTGTCCCGGTCCGCAATTTCGATGCAACCCGCTATCTTGGCAAGTGGTATGAACTTGGTCGCATCGAGAACCGCTTCGAACGCGGAATGACTGACACAACGGCCCAATATTCGCTTAATCGTGACGGTACGATAAGGGTTGTGAATGCGGGCTATGATCCGGCCAAGGGAAAGGTTCGGGAAGCGATTGGCAAAGCGAAGTTCGTCGAGACAAAGGATGTGGGGGCGCTGAAGGTCTCGTTCTTCCCACCATTTTATGGCGGCTACGATATTGTTGCTCTGGATGAAGATTATCAATGGGCAATTGTTGTGGGTCCCAACCCAAATAAGTATTTCTGGGTGTTGTCGCGTCAATCCAAACTCACGCAAAGCCTTAAAAAAAGGGCGCTGCGCGCTGCGCGCGACCTCCATGTCGACGCAAGCAAGATATTATGGGTATCCCAGCAAAAAGCGCGCTAGATTGAAGCGCGCCCTTGGCGCCCTGGTCGCCGTGAAAATTCAATGGCTCAGCTCAAGCGCTGAGAAAATCGCTGAAAAGGTTCGGTTCTTGGCCCTGCGGCCTCAGGCCAGCGATGGCAGCCAGGTGATAAAAGCCTGGATCGCTTGCGCGGAGCCGCCATAGCGACTGATCAGGCAAGCTTAAGGGCGGCTATGAGCGTTCTGCGCATGCCGCCCTTTTCGATTGTCTTGTCAAACCGCGCTTCTATCGACGGCAACGACCAAGCAACATACCAGCCAGCACACCGACAATACCGACAGTTGCCAGTGTCGCGGTGGTGGCTCCGGGATTTTCTCGCGCCGCATTGAGGACACGTTCCCCGTGATAACGCGCACTGGACGCAACATCGTCAAAGGCTGATGAGGCTGATGACAAGGCGTTGTCAGCCTTGTCGGTTGCAGATCCCAGTCGATCGGCAAGCTGCGACGACAGACTGCTCAGCTGGCTACGAAGTTCGCTGATCTGATCGGCGACAGTGTTTTCTGGTTCGTTTGCCATTGAGACTATTCCTTTTCAATAATGGGTGGGCAGCGAAGGCTGCGATGCGAAAGAAAAAACGCAGCGCAAGGCTTTTGGTTTCAAAGATTCAAAAAAGAATGCGGATCGCAAAAGTCCCACTGCAACGTCAATTTTGCGACGGGCGATCATGCACTTCGCCGTCATTTGCGATAGACGGCTGGCAGTTCTGTAAAGAGGGGAAAGCGGTTTAAAAGCTCGCAGTTGTCTGGCTGTGGCTTGTGGCGGTTTCAAATGATCCGGTGTTGGAAGATGGGTCAGCTGGGCGGAGATTGAACGCCGCCCAGTTGCTTCTAGCGGCAGCGTGCCGTGTAAATCCGGCCATGCCGATCGCGATACTGGCAGTTGCCATTGCGCAGATTGCGAACAAGAAGGCCACCGACTGCGCCGGCTCCCGCACCGATCAGAGCGCCGCGTCCACCACCGGCGATACCGCCAATCGCAGCACCGGCAACGGTGCCAACGCTGAGGTCTTTTTCGGTCGATGTACATCCGGAGATTGCCATCAGTCCAACCAGGCACAGTCCAATTTTACGCATTTAAAGTCCCTCCAGTTCACAGGATGTGAATGACGAGTGAAGTAAGGAGACTGGACTCCCTGTCAAGAAACAAAGTCAAAAATAAATCGGCATCATCTGCCAATTGATCCGCCTGTTCGTGGTATCAGGGTGATAGGATGCTGATTGAATTAAGAGGGGCCAATCGTTTCGATCCATGACCCGATTGCGCGCGGAAAAGCGCGCTTGGCTAGCGGAGCGGTTTTTTCATAATCAGCGGGCCATTGGAATTTTGTTCGAAATAACGCAGCACCACCCGAATGGTTCGTGACTGCACACGCGTCTGGCTGGCGCATTGCAAAATGGCATCTTGCGCGGCAATTGCGAAAGCTTCGCCGGCCTGCCTTACGGGCTGAAATTCGACTGTGATGATCCTTGTAAGCTTGCCACTCGCGTCGTAGCTCACTTCAAAGGTCGCGGATGCTCGATTGTAGCTGGTGTCGGGGGGCAAGCTCAGGCATTTGCTCGCCAGGTCCGTCACCACTTCCGAGTCCGTTGCTGCAAGCGCGGGAAATGTGACTATACCGACGATCATCATCGCTATCTGTAAATATCCTGGCATCTCTCTCCCGAGCGAGAATTATGAAGTCTCATGCCAAGATAGGCATTTATGCGATGCGGTTCAAACCGACGACGCTATTTTGCCCGCCCTCTGCAAAATTCGGGTACTGCCATTCCATCTATGCCAGCCGCGCAAAGACTGCCACACTCAACCGGCTGGGCGGGCATTATCAATGCGGCAACCACCACAGCAAAAAGCAGGCGAGAGCTGTTGCGATCACGGCTCCAACAACCAGGAATGTCTGATCCGACAAAGCGACGTCGAGAAATATCATCTGCGGCGGTGCTCCGAAATGACCATGAAAACGATTAACGCAAAAAGCGCGATCGAGACCGCTGTGATGAACCAACCCATTCGCCGTTTCCTCCCCTGCATTAACTCGGCATGCGGGAGAAAGTTTCAAAATGCCCTCATATCGGGAAAAAGTCGGATCCATTTCTTCAGACAAGTATCTTTGCGTCGAAAAGCTGGGAAAAAACATCGGCCATTGAGGCTTTCTGGTCATTAAGTCGCACTTCTATCCGGGGGCTGCGCATCAGCAATCAGCAGGAACCGCTACCTGATCAGCCGGGAAATTTCATTCGGCATCGCCTTTTTGCGATGATGCACTATTTCGAAGAAGTGTCGATTTCGCTTGAGGAGGAAATAGCGATGCAACACCGAATTCATGAGAATATGGAGGTTATCCGCGCAGATGGTGTGCATATTGGCACCGTTGACCGGCTTGAGGGCAACCGGATCAAACTTAAAAAGACCGATAATTTGCCAGGCCACCGCGATCATCATCATTATATCGAGCTGGGATTTGTTGCTGATATCGAAAGTGATGTGCGCGTCAGGCTCTCGGCGAATGCGGATGTCGCAGTTACACTTGAAGAAGAAGGATCGGGCAAGCCGGTTGATCTCTAGAGTTCAGAGCCAGAATTTGTGAGCCCGTCACGATGTCGTTTCCATCCACTGCATCATTGTTGCTATAAGCAACTCATTGGAAAATAACGGATCCGGATTTCAGATGGTTCCTCGCTTCTTCAGACGCTACTTTGCCAGTTTCGCCGCTTGTCTATCCGGTTTGCTGCTGTTGCCGTGGATTCTGGGTGTGCCGGGCAACCCAACGCCTGGGCAGGATTTTGCATGGACCTCGGGTCTTCTGGCAATGATTGCTTATCTGGTGATATTTCAATGTGTTAAAATGATCCAGAGCCGAGATATCCTTAGTAAGCCAAAGCTTTCCACGCTGCTTGATAGCGGCCTTCATGCAGCTTCCATAGGGCTGTCTGCAGTGCTCGGGGTCGCAGTCATCCTTCTCGTCTGGGGCAAATGGTGAGGTCAGCGGATGAAGGCAAAGCGAAAAGCATCATGAGGCTCTGTTTCCCTGCCAGTGATTGTTTGGTTGCGACCATTGTCCGCAGAAGGCTTCAACTCACGCGTTGTCGATCAGGAAAATGACTAATCCATCGAGGCTGGAGGTTTTGGGCTATAGCTAAAATGATTATCGTTGCCAGAGGCGGCGCGGAACATTCGAATCGCTGCGATGTTAGGTCGGGAGCAAGCGCAGTCAAGGCTAGTCCAGCCTAAGGAGTGAACTATGAAACCTGCTACCATTGCTGCGGTCCTCTTCACACTGGCGCTCGGGCATCTGCCCAGCGCCGTATCGGCGGAAGAATCCGGCCTTCCCAATCAATCAAGTGGACAAGAACCCGAGGTCCCTGGCAACAATTCCACTACGGGCGCAAAACCTGTTCCACCCGACATCAAACCGGCGCCAAAATCTCCGCAGGAGCAGCAGGAAGATGCGCAACGCAAGGCAGAAAAGCTCAAGAAATGCGCGCCGGGACAGGATGCCAAAGCATGTCGGGAATATAATGTGAAACACCGCAAGCAATGAACCCGCTTTAGCACAGGTCATCTATTGGCATTTCGATAAATGACACGTCATGCCTCCTACAATGAAAGGCGGGCGACAGCCTGTGGCAATTTAGGCGTCGCGAACTTCAACGAGTGCGTAGGAGCGCGACACACCCTGATCGATAATTGATCCTTGGTCCCTATTTTAAACTGCCAGCCGTCGGGCTGTTCGCGGCCAGGATTGTTTTATGATTGCTTTTTCTTATGCGAAGGCTTGCCCTTGTGTTTGGTTGAAGCGAGTTCCTCGAGCTCTTTTTTACTCATCGTGTTTTCCATTTGTTTCGAGGCTCCCCGAAGCTCTGCTTTGGCTTTGTCACCACGCTTTGCGGCAAGGGCCGCACCCGCTGCTTGTTGTTGCGCTTTTGACTTGGCAGGCATGTTTAAAACTCCCTTCATGTTTTCATCATTTGCAAATAAAGATCGCGTTTAAAATCTCATGCAGGCTGTGGCTCGTGTTGCGCAGGCTTGTTGGACGCTGCCGGATGCTTTCGGCCAGCACCGGATAGTTCTTTAATTCGGGACATCATTGTTTTCGCCTGTCTCTCCATGGCATGGGCGCTACGCAGCCACCGGACGAGCCTTTCTTTGCTTCTGTCATGTCCAATCTCCTGTTGTGGGAGACGCCCCTAACCAATGCGCAACAGCTTTGTTCCCCTAGCATCCGCCTGCAACGTGCATGACATCGGAAAGGAGCGACTTTGGTCGCGTGGCTGACGATCTGGATCGTGCGCTGGTTGCGGAAGCGCGAAGATAAATCTTTGGCTTTTGGGAGAGTTTTTATTGCGCGTCTTCACAATTGCCGCGCTTCCGCTTTGGCGTTCAAAATTTTGATTCAGCGAATTGGCGCGCAAGCCCGTTTGAAAGCCGCTCCAATTGACAGGCAAACTTCTCGACCGATGAGGAAATGTGAGCCATTGCGGTTCGGCAGAGGGGGCTATAGGGTCAGCAGCCAGGGAACAAGGAAGCGTCGGAACAGCTGATGTTTTGCCGCGAACGTGCAATCCCCTCGCGCCAAATTAACACGGAACGCCGCCGGTTTTAGGGAGATGTTCCCCATTGAAAAATAATGATCTTCAATCTTTCTTTGCCCGCGATGCGAGTGTGGTGGCACCGCAGCTCATCGGCTGGGAACTAACGATCGAGGGAATTGGGGGCATGATTGTGGAGACCGAAGCCTATAACCGGATGGATCCCGCCTCCCACAGCTTCAAAGGCCAGACCCGAAGAAATCGTTCGATGTTTGGACCTCCTGGGCATGCTTATGTCTATCGAATATACGGTCTGCATTGGTGTTTGAACTTTGTCTGCCTGGATGGTTCTGCTGTCTTGTTGCGAGCGCTAGCACCCGCCAAGGGTCTTGCTTTCATGCAACAAAGAAGAGGGACCAGCAATGGGTTGGCTTTGTGCTCAGGGCCTGCGAAACTTGCCCAGGCGATGGGGGTTACCGCTGAGCTTGACGGCGCGCCACTTTTTGATCAGCCGTTCGAACTCATCGCTTCACAGGCGGATCCACACATTGAAACAGGCCCGCGCATCGGGATCAGCCGGGCGCAGGAGGTTGCCTGGCGGTTTTGGCTTTCAGGAAGTCCTTATGTCAGCCGCCCGCCTGCCCGCAGACTGACGTAATGGTTACGGCCACCCCAACATCGCGCTCCGGCTAAGAAAGCGGCTATCGGAGTTTCACCTCTGTATCACGTGAAGCCCGGGTAGGGCTTGTTTCGCAAACATGCAGCCAGGTGAACACAATTGGCTGCCAGCAGCCTGGTGGCGGTCACAACGGCGTCGGGGATTTCGTCGAGATCGATAAAATTAGTGGACTGCATGGCCTCCCCCACCCAGTAGGTGACGGCGTTGGCAGGCAATGTGAAGCCAACATCATTGAGCGCCTGAAAAAGCTCGGCCGAAACATGATGCGCTCCGTCCTCGTTTCCTACCACAACGACAGCCGCGACGCGTCCGTAGGAGGGCATGCGGTTTTTGTCATCGGTTTCCGATAAAAACGCGTCCATACGTTCCAAAGCGCGTTTGCAGACGCTGGATGGTTGGCCGAGCCAGATCGGCGTGCCGATCAGAATAATATCGGCTTCGACGATTTTCTGTCGCAGCTCGGGCCATTGATCATCCCCACCTTCATCCGAGCTGACGCCAGGCGCGATGGTAAAATCTGTCAGAAGGACATGTTCGGTTTCCACACCAAACGGATGAAGCTCAGTTTCGACATAGGATAACAGCTTTTTTGTCGAGGACTGCTTGTCAGACGTTTTCAATGTCGCGTTGAGAGCGAGAGCTTTCAACGGCTTCTGCGATCGGCTGCTCATGATGATTCCTTTGTTGTTTATACCGGCACAGTCCGGGTGCACCCAACTGTTTCTTGGTGTCGGGGCGCGGCCATACCCGCGCCATTGACCGGTTATGGATCGGTATTGTCGCGGTTGACCTAACCACAGCAACTGCAAAATGTTTCGCGCTCCCTCCACTGCATTGGTCGCAATTTGGGATGAGATGTCCGCCGAACCTCGTGGCTGGGTGGGATGTGACAGCGAAATGCGGCTTTGTCTTAAAGATTAGGGAACCTTGAACCAATCGGCGGGTTAGGCACGCAGTTCTTGAAGGGAGAGAGCGAATGCCAGCCAGGAAAAGCCAGCCAGCAACCGCCACGATTCACGACCAGAAGCTTCAAAGAGGGGCGGGAGGAGAGCTTCATCAGACTGTCGAGGAGGGCAAGGCGCGGCTGACCACCGCCCACGGCGTACCGATAGCGGACGATCAGAACAGTCTCAAGATCGGGTCGCGCGGCCCGGTTCTCATGGAGGATTTTCATTTTCGGGAGAAAATTTTTCATTTCGATCATGAGCGAATTCCCGAACGTGTGGTTCATGCACGGGGATATGGCGCGCATGGCTATTTCGAGAATTATGCGTCGCTGGCTGCCTACACACGGGCAGATCTTTTTCAGCGTGCTGGCGAGAAAACGCCGGTTTTTGTCCGCTTTTCCACGGTGGCGGGCTCGAAAGGATCGTTTGATCTGGCGCGGGACGTGCGCGGTTTCGCCGTCAAATTCTACACCCAGGAAGGAAACTGGGATCTTGTCGGCAACAATATACCGGTCTTCTTCATTCAGGACGCGATCAAATTCCCGGACATCATTCACGCGGTGAAGCCGGAGCCGGATCGCGGTTTCCCGCAAGCGCAATCCGCGCATGACAATTTCTGGGATTTCATCAGCCTTACGCCGGAATCCATGCATATGATAATGTGGGTGATGTCTGACCGCGCCATACCGCGCTCTTTCCGTTTCATGGAAGGATTTGGGGTCCACACGTTCCGTCTGGTCAATGCCAGGGGCGAATCCACATTCGTGAAATTTATCTGGAAACCGAAATTGGGCATGCAGTCGGTTGTTTGGAACGAAGCAGTCAAGATCAATGGGGCTGATCCCGATTTCCACCGTCGTGATCTGTGGGACGCAATTTCTGCGGGAAACTTCCCCGAATGGGAACTCAATCTCCAATTATTCGATCAGCAATTCGCCGATCAATTTGATTTTGATGTGCTCGATCCCACCAAGATTATCCCGGAAGAGATCCTGGCGCCCATCCCGGTTGGCCGCATGGTGTTGGACCGGATGCCGGACAATTTCTTTGCGGAGACAGAGCAGGTTGCGTTCATGACGCAGAATGTGCCGCCGGGCATTGATTTCTCGAATGATCCCCTGTTGCAGGGCCGTAATTTTTCCTATCTCGATACGCAGCTCAAGAGGCTGGGAAGCACGAATTTCACACATCTGCCGATCAACGCACCCAAATGCCCATTCCACCATTTTCAGCAGGATGGGCATATGGCGATGCGCAATCCGGTGGGGCGGGTCAATTATCAGCCCAATTCATGGGAGGAGGAGCCGCGTGAAGATCCGCAGACTGGTTTCACCACCTATCCGGCGGAGGAAGAGGGAAAAAAGCTCCGGCTTCGCCCGGAAAGCTTTGCGGATCACTATAGCCAGGCACGCCAGTTTTTCATCAGTCAGACCGAAGTGGAACAACACCATATCGCCGCTGCCGTGACGTTTGAATTAAGCCGATGCGAAAATGTTCGGATCCGGGAGAGAATGGTGTCACACCTTCTCAACATTGATGAGGGTCTGGCGACCACCGTCGCTGATAAGCTTGGCCTGCAGACCATGCCTGCGGCGGCCGATGCGGCTGTCGCGCCGCGCAAGGATCTTGAAGTGTCGGCGGCGCTCAGTATCGTCTCGAATGGCCCCGCGGACTTTGCCGGTCGGAAACTGGGTGTGCTCGTTGGTCCGGGCAGCGATCGCGAATTGTTCAACAGTCTGAAGCAGCATTTCGAAGCCAAGGGTGCGGTCGTTGAGGTGATTGCACCAAAGGTTGGCGGTGTGGTCGCCCAGGATGGCAGCTTGATTGAAGGTGATTATATGATCGATGGCGGTCCATCGGTCCTGTTCGACGCTGTCGCACTTGTGCTGAGCGAAGAGGCAGCGCAACGTTTATGCGGAGAAGCGACGGCGCGCGATTTTGTCGGCGATGCCTTTGCGCACTGCAAATTCATAGCGTTCAGCAAAGGAGCTGTGCCGCTGCTTGATCTGGCCGGTATCGATCCAGATCTGGATGATGGGCTGATGTCTCTTGAGGACGAGGATGCTATCCATCATTTTTACGCGGCCTGCGCGAAATTGCGTGTCTGGGCGCGTGAAACCGCAGTCAAATTGTGACAAGCCATGCGCCTTCCGCCTGCGTTAGAGAAACGCGGAAGGCGCATATTTTGGTGTCGTCAGTTTTGAACTCCAATCACTCTCATTGGCCGGGCATGGGACGATTGTTGCGCATTCCACGGCGTGTTTTCATAGGTGCGGTGGCTTTATAGGACCCCCAGATGCATCCGCCCTCAATGGCTTGGCTTGGGCCTGGCTTGGTTGTTAAAGCCGGCTAACACATTGCGAAAGCACAAGGGCAAGCCTGCGTAACGTCAAACCCCCGCCAACACGAAACGTGCCCGCAACAGAACCGTTCTTTTCGCGACTAGCGGCGCGGATTGGGCAGCGAGAGAAATGACTGGCACTGCTCATCAAACTCGGTTGCGATCAGACCCCGAGCCGCGTCAATGGGCCGTTGATCGATTTGCTGGACACGGTAAAGCTTTTCGTCGCGGAAGGCCGAACTATGGTTTAAGCCTGGCTTCAGATGCTGCTCTGTTTCCGGCATGAATTCTGTTTCGGCGGCGACCAGTCTCGCATCGGCGGCGGACGCAGCCGCGACCAGCCGCCCGCCTGAAATTGGGGCTCGATCCTGGCCCTCGGCCCCTTCCTGAGGAAGGAGGGCATATAGATACATTTCGGTCAAGGGTTTGACTGCAATGCCGGGCTCTGGCGCTTCGCCCCAGTCATTGGGTGGGTTGATATCGCGATATCGCATGGGACACTCCTTCTGGCGTGATGCTTTGATGGCCGAACCTAGCTGAGAAGCACTTGTTCCCTTTGCTTTGCGACCCGAAGAAAATCTTTCGCAGATGGAACAGTTGCCGCCCCGACGGGTTCGGGGGATGAAAATGATAACAATAGCAACAATGGGAACCGAGACGCGGGCTTGGGATAAGCCATCTCGTTGAGCGGCATGTCCGCGGTTTGACACAGGGAGAAGACAATGAAGGCGTTAACGTGGCACGGTACTGGCGACATACGTTGTGAGGAAGTCGACGATCCGATCATCCAGGATGAGCGCGATGCGATCATCAAGGTGACAAGCTGTGCCATCTGTGGCTCTGACCTGCATCTTTATGGTGGCTTTGTACCAGGGATGCATGCTGGCGACATTATGGGCCACGAAACCATGGGCGAAGTGGTGGAGGTGGGCAGAGGAAATAGCAAGTTGAAAGTAGGCGACCGCATCGTTGTGCCTTTTACGATTTCATGCGGCGCATGTCGAATGTGTAGCAGTGGGCTTTTTTCGCTCTGCGAACGTTCAAATCCGAAAGCTGCCATGCAGGCCAAGCAGATCGGTTATCCAACCGCCGGTCTATTTGGTTACTCCGAACTCTACGGACGTTTTCCAGGTGGGCAGGCGCAGTATCTCCGGGTGCCTTTCGCTGATGTCGGCTCGGTCGTGATACCGGACGCGCTCAGCGATGACCAGGTTCTCTTTTTGTCAGACATTTTTCCAACCGGATATATGGCGGCGGAGAATTGCGACATTCGGCCAGGACAGAGCGTTGCGGTTTTCGGCTGTGGCCCCGTTGGCCTTTTTGCAATCAAGTCGGCCTTCCTCCTGGGTGCGGAGAAAGTAATAGCGATTGACACCATTCCCGAACGGCTCGCCTTGGCCCGGCAGGCAGGGGCTGAGGTGTTGGATTATACAAGTGAAGAGCTTCAGCAGCAGATCATCGATCTGACAAACGGACAGGGCCCGGATGCGGTCATCGAAGCAGTGTGCATGGAAAGTCACGGAGCGGGCGGAGTGATCGAAACCCTCCAATCAAACCTTACCGCCAGTGAACGGCCATATGCCCTAAACCAGGCAATTCTCGCTTGTCGGCCGGGTGGCACAGTGTCGATTCCCGGGGTATTCGTAGGGTCTGCAGTTTCAACGGCACTGGGGGCGGTGGTCGGCAAGGGGCTCACCTTGAAGACAGGACAAACCCATGTGCAGCGCTATCTCGAGCCGTTGTTGCAGTTAATCTTAGAAGGAAAGATCGACCCATCCTTTTTGATCACGGACCGCGTCGGTCTTGAAGACGGCCCCGAGGCCTATAAGAGGTTTCGCGACAAACAGGATGGCTGCATCAAGGTTGTGATGAGACCCAATGGCTGAGCGTTGATAGCGGAAAAGCGGTGGCAACGGCGCCATGATCACCTTTTTGCGGGGTGCTTTCAATCAGCCAACAGCTTTTTGGTGGCCGCCAGAGGAGCTGGTTAGGATTAAACTGATGTTAGCTATCCATCTTGGCCGACCGGGCGGCGGCGCCATTTCTGCATTGCCGACTCCCGCTCGCTTGTATTGGCATCCAGAGATATCCCGGCCTGACTGGCTTGTGCGCGTAACGCCCTTTTCGGGTGTCCCGCAACGCAAAAGGGGGCCGGTCGGCCCCCCTTCTTTTGGGATACCCATTTGGATAACCATGGGCCATGATCTAGCCGATGCCCTTGCCCCCGGTGGCGCCATAGACTTCACCATTGATGAAGCTTGCTTCCTTGGAGGCCAGAAACACGTAGATCGGTGCCAGTTCAACCGGCTGACCCGGCCGGCCGAAATCGCTGTTCTCACCAAAATGCACCACCTTCTCATCGGGTTGTCCACCGGAAGGCTGCAGCACCGTCCAGACGGGACCCGGTGCAACGGCATTCACACGCACGCCTTTTTTGATGAACTGCTTGGCCAAGGCTTTGGTGTAGGCAACGATACCGGCCTTGGTGGTGGCATAATCAAGCAGGATTTCCGAGGGCTGATAGGCCTGGATTGATGCCGTTGTGATCACTGCGGCACCGGCGGGCAGCAATGGAGCTGCTGTTTGAGCGATCCAATGCAGCGCGTAAAGATTGGTCTTCATGGTTTTGTCGAAATCCGCGCTGGTCAGTTCGGAAATCTCGGCACGGAACTGCTGGCGTCCGGCATTGATAACCAGGATGTCGAGCCCACCGAGCTTAAGCGCAGCCTGAGCGACCATATCGCGGCACCAGGCCTCGTCGCTGATATCACCTGGAAGTGCAACCGCTTTGCGGCCTTCAGCGCTGATCAAGGCGATGACCGACTGGGCGTCCTCTTCTTCCTCCGGGAGATAGGAAATTGCCACATCGGCACCTTCACGCGCAAAGGCGATCGCTGCAGCCCGGCCGATGCCGGAATCGCCGCCGGTGATCAAAGCGCGTCGCCCCTGCAAGCGATTGTGGCCCTGATAGGATTTTTCACCGTGATCAGGTTCGGGTTGCATCTTTTCAGCAATGCCGGGTCTTTGCTGGCGTTGTTGCGGAAAAGGCGGAGCCGGATAAAGCGTTCGAGGATCCTGGAGGGTGGGATTATCAGACATTTTCTCTTCCTTTGTGAATGAGGAAGAAATGGAAACTCAATTCGTTTCTTCCAAATAGGAAAAAAGCGGGCTTTCGCCCGCTCTCTCACTTACAAGTAACGACTGCGTTCGCGCTCGACTTCCTCGGGCGTGTAAGGATCGGCATCGGCGTCAAAGCGCTGCCAGCCTTCCTCGGTGTAAAGCTTGCGACGCGTGGCGACATCAACCCTGCTGGTGCCAGCCAGGATAGCATCCGCTTCTGCATAGCGCTCGTCATCGACGCGTGCAGTGACCAGCGAGCCGCCACGACGCACGCTTTCTGCGTAGACATGCGCGTCGTCCTCCGAGACGCCGCTTTCGGTGAGGGCGCCAATCAGGCCGCCCGCCACGCCGCCAACCACGGCACCACCCACAGCGCCGGTCAGAGTGGCTGCGAGCCAACCGGCAGCCACCACGGGACCGACGCCGGGAATGGCCATGATGCCGAGGCCGGCGAGGAGCCCGCCAGCACCGCCGACGGCTGCACCAAGCCCTGCGCCAACACCTGCTCCGGAGCCAGCATTGCTTTCTTTTTCATCATGATGGGAGACGATCGAAATATCGTCGGAAGGAAAGCCCGCGCTTTCCAGACGCGCAACAGCGTCCTGAGCTGCGGAATAGCTATCAAAAAGTCCAGTTACAGTTCGCATATTCTTCTCCCTTGTTCATAAAGCTATTGGTGTGAGGGGAATGGGGTCACATCGCCTTCTTGGTGACGTTGCCCTGGTAATCAAGCTGGACATCCAGCTTTTCAGTGCCCTTCATCGCCGAGGCTTCCCAGACGCCATCCTCACGGAGCTTCAAACCGGTGACATCTTTGTAGCCAGCTTCTTCAATACGGCTTTGGGCCTGATCTTCGGTGAAGCTGTTGGCACCCTTAACCGGTGCATCCGGGTTTTTGCTGTCGGGGGTCGAGACGGCTGGTGTTTCCGGTGAAGTGGCACCACTATCCTGAGCAAAGGCAAGAGATGGCGCGACAAGGCAAGCGCCAGCGAGCGCTAAAACGCTGATTTTCATGGTTTTTCTCCACTGATGTAATGTCTACACTTACCGAACTACCGCCCTTGGTTTAAGTTCCAAAAAACTTCCAAAACGACAAAGAATAATTGCCGGGATGGTGCGCACGGGTGGCTGCGGGAACATGTTGCCGTGAAGGCAGTTTCAGATTTGTCTGGTCGCAATGATGAGGTGTTAATTGTGCGTTCCACGTCAACCGTTTCTTCTCCCAAGATCCACCCCGACTTTTTTACAGGCCTGGCGCGCGGTCTGGGCGGCGCGCTGTTGTTTGCGCTGCCGATGCTGATGACGATGGAAATGTGGGAGCTCGGTCTTTATGCCAATCCTTTGCGGTTGTTGTTGCTCTGCCTGTTGAACATCCCGTTGCTGGTGGGGCTTGCCTATCGGATCGGTTTTGAGCGGATGACCACCTGGACACAGACGCTAAGGGATGCGGCGATCGCCTTGGCGCTCGGCATCGTGTTGAGCGGGATGATCCTCTGGCTGTTTGGTCTGTTGAGCCCCGAATTGCCGTTTGAGCATATGGTTGCGATGATTGCCCTTCAGGCTGTGCCCGCCAGTATTGGGGCCTTGCTTGGTCGAAGCCAACTGGGGATACGCTCAGAGGAGGATGACGAAGAGGCCGGCGAATATGAGGGAGAAAGCGGCTATTTCAACGAATTGTTCATGATGGTCGTTGGAGCGCTATTTTTGGGATTGAATGTGGCCCCCACCGAGGAGATGATCCTGATTGCCTATAAGATTGTCCCCCTTCAAACTGCGCTGATCCTGCTTTCGTCGATCGCCATCATGCATGGCTTTGTCTATAGCGTCCATTTCAAAGGTGGACATGGGGTAAAGGAAGGAGCGCCGTGGTGGAATTCGCTCATTCGTTTCACGCTGCCCGGCTATCTGCTGGCCTTTGCGACCAGTGCCTATACATTATGGACCTTTGAACGGCTGGATGAAGCCTCTTTTACGCAAATGGTGACAACGATTATTGTGCTGTCGTTTCCGGCAGCAATCGGCGCGGCGTCTGCCCGTCTGGTTTTATGAGGCGGTGACATGAACAAGAGAGCCAACAGCACGAAGTCTGATTCAAAGAGGGCGGAAGTCCATTGGAGTGAGTGGCTTGCAGGCGCGTTATCCGCCCTGCTCATTGTCGCACTGCTCGGCTTTCTGGGATATCAAAGCTATCAGTATCAACCAGACAAAGCTGATTTCCGTGTTGACGTGACGAATTTTAGCGCGGTCGAAAATGGGTATCGTGTCGCATTCTCTGTATTCAATCTGACACGATCAAGCGCCGCCCAGGTGCGCGTTGTCGGAATTGTGGGCGAACAGAAAGGGGGTGGCGAGCAGGCCGAAGCGACATTTGATTATGTTGCATCGAAGGCCCAGACCAAGGGTGCGCTGTTCTTTGCAAAAGATCCGCGCAATCAAGATCTGAAGCTGCGCGTGGAAAGCTATATTGACCCCTGAACCACTTTTGGCGCTTAAGACATCGCTGTCAACTGCTCGGGAGGGTGTCGGCCATCACGTGGCTGCCCGGCAAACGCGTTGCGCGGAACAGTTCACTTTGCTCTGGGACTGAGGAAACGGCGGGCGGTTTTTGTGAGCGACGCTCCAATGACAGGCATTTGAGAGGCGGCGCAAGAGCACAGAAATAGCGCGAATGGAAGGCGGTGCTGGCTTCAGGCTTTCGATCAGCGGGCCGGCTGTGGATGGCTCTAAAATCTGAGAGGTGTTGTGAAGCTATCAATTTGATTGGAACAAAGAGGGTTCGGCCGGGTTGGGCATTGCAGAAACGAGGAGCGAATAATGACCTACCAACCATTCTTGCGTCCAGCCCATGCGAGTTCACCCCCTCAACCACCGCAACCAAAGCCTGAGATACCGGATATTCCGCCGGCAAGCGTGCCTGAGCAGCAGCCAGATATTTTACCCGAACCGCTTGGTCCTGATATTCCCGATCGCCCGGACCCTGCTCCCGATGTTCCGCAGCCGGTAGAAATTCCGCCAGACCCGATCAATCCAGGATCGCCTGCTCTCCGCTTGCAGATTGGTGGAACCGAAGGCTATCGCGCGGAAGCTGTCAATCGATTAGCTCTTTGATGAGCCACTGATATTTGTATGAATCACGGGTTGCGCAGCAGACTGGGATGCCCTTCACCCGTTTTGAGCCGCAGCTAATTTTCTTTCGCAAATTGTCATGGGTTTTGCGAAAACGGCCCAAAAATGCGCAGTTCGTCTCAATAGGATTGCTGCATCAGAATGCCGGAACACCGGGCAGCAGTTTCGAAAGCTGTACGGGCTGTCCGCGTGCTGTTTTCGTCATGGTTGCACAGCAGGCAAGCTTTGAGGGCATTGCCGAGACTTTCCAATTCAAAGATTTGCCAATCGTCGAGCAGCAGGGCTTCCGCTTCAGCAACGCTTGCGACAGCCTGATGCAAGCCCTCCGATTTCCTGACAATAACGGCATTGTTCCATTGCATGTTTTTCATCCTCTCTCAAACGCGCGTTCACCACGCATCAATCAGTTGTTGTGTTGTCGTCAGTTCCAGTTGTTCTGTGAGCCTCTGGTGACAAAGCGCGAGGATTGCATCATGGCTTGCATCGGATGTGCTGCAGACGGCATCGGTCACCAGAATGACGCGATAGCCGCGATCCACCGCGCCAAGAAGGGTTGCGAGCACGCAGAGATCGGTTTCGGCTCCACTGACAATCAAAGTGTGGACACGTTTTTTATACAGGAGTTTCTGCAGCAGGCCTTGCGTCCAGGGTGAGTAGACAGCCTTGTCCAGAATCGTTGCCGGCGGGACGAAACGTTGCAAGGGGTCAACAAGATTGAGCAGATCACGATCAAGGCGTTCAAGCGTCACGTTCTGCCATTTATAATAATAGCGTTTCCAGGCGCCGATGGCGTCGTCTGGAGACTGGGGTGGAATAAACCGTGTGAAGATTGTTCGCTCGCCAAAAATCTCGCAAGCTCTGATAATATTGGGGAGAACCGCCTCCGCCCACGGCACATGCCAGGGCGCGCCGGGCCCAAACAATTTCTGCATATCGATGCAAAGATGCATGCTTCCAGCACGGAGGGTTCCTTTGGTAATCCCGGTTTCAGGCAGCATCTTGATCTCACGCTTTCTCAACAATCAGGCGACCAGTTGGAATGATGGAGGGTTCCTGCGCTCACCGGGCCGCTGGTTCACCCACCAAACTCCGCCAATCCATTTTCGTTCCCGCCTTTTAGAGCGTAGCCGCCGTTAAAGGTTTTGAACCGCAGCAGCTCTCGCTGAAACGCGATAACGATCATTCGTGTACGCTATCGTACGGTGGGTTGCTCTCCCGGAACCAAAGCGCGGTTCACGCCTTAAATCCCAGGCGGGGCAGGGAGAGAGATGATGTTATCACAGCCAGATTTCGAAGATGCGTTGATGCAACTTCTGCCCGCTTTGACCCAGTTTGCGCGATCGTTATGTCGCCAATCCGCCGATGCAGAGGATCTCGTTCAGGAGACCTTGGTCAAAGCCCTGAAAAACCGGGATAAATACCAGCCTTATGGCTCGCTCAAATCGTGGTTGTTCACCATCATGAAGAACAGCTTTTGCAGCCGGATTAAACGCGCGCGTCGCGAAACACCTTTGCTGGATGAAACGGGCCCAACGATCAGCGCTCCGCAGGAAATGGCGATCGAACTGCAGGACGTGGGCCGCGCTTACAGCAAGCTCTCAGCAAGGCATCGCAATGTCATTGATTTGGTAGTCTTCAATGGCTTGAGTTATGAACATGCGGCGACAGAGAGCGGTTGCACAATTGGCACGATAAAAAGCCGTCTGTGTCGGGCCCGCATGCAGCTGGAATCCGATCTGAACACAGCGTCTTAACAGATTGCTTATTCGGGAAGCAGGTCGATTTCATGCGGAGCATTGCCATTTGCGGCGAAGATGTCTGCGCTTTCGTTTGCTGGATTGATCAAACGAACTGCCAGATCACAGATTGTCGAGGCATCACGCAGACCACTTTCATAGAGCCGTAAGATACGCTCCGCCAGAACGGTTTCGTCGAGTTGCGTGCTGGAGAGTTTCAGGGAAGCAAGAGCGACGCAGTTTCTTAGAAAGTCGATCTCATCTGGCGCGTAAATTCTGCTCGCTTCGTTAAACAGGGGCACGGCAATCTCCTCGATGTGATGATCACCGATCGGTGATCTTCGTTCAGCATAGCCTATATCGGGATGCGGTCCTTTTTTGTCCGCTAGCGTACGAAAGCGGCGTTGATGTATGCCAGTGATGATCGGCTGTGGGTGGAACAAAAGCCGGAGGCCTTTGTTTTGCTTTAAAGGCGGCAAGACAAGGCAAAGTAGAAATGACATTTCCCGAGCTGCAAAATATGGAAAATCGGCTGCTGTCCCTGCTTCCTCAAGCCGATTACGATGCGATTGCCGGGCATGCGCGCTATGTCGAACTTCCCCGCGGGCATATACTGGCGCAAGCCGGCCAGGAAATCGAAACCGTCTATTTTCTAACCGCGGGCATTGGTTCGGTGATCGTGACCACGAAGGAGGGTCACCGCGCAGAAGCTGGGCTGTTTGGACTGGATGGATATGTGCCAACATCCGCCGTCGCAGGTGTCGAGACCAGTTCCTATGATGTCACCATGCAGGTGGCGGGACAGGGCTATGCGGTGGCCTATCGCAGGTTCCGAGAGCAGATGGAGACGAGCCGCAGCTTTGCCAAGGTGATGATCCGCGCGATCGAAGCCTTTTCGGTGCAACTGGCTTCAACTGCGGTGACGAACGCCATTCACGAGATCAATCAGCGTCTGGCGCGCTGGCTTTTGATGTGTGATGACCGCATTTCAGGCTCAGAAATTGCGCTGACGCACGAGTTTCTCTCCATCATGCTTGCTGTGCGGCGACCCAGTGTCACGACGTCACTTCACGTGCTGGAGGGACTGGGGCTTATCCGCTCGTTGCGAAACAATATTGTGATCCGAGACCGCAAAGCGCTTGAGGCCTATGCCGGTGGTGCCTATGGCTGGGCAGAACAGGAATATCGTCGTCTGATGCAGGATCTGCGCTCAGAAGCAAGCGTCCAGCCAGCGTGAAGCGGGTCGAGCACGCAGTCAAACAGGCTGGCGGCTCATGAGACGTTGGTCGATCCTGCTCTTGGCGCAAAGCGCATCGAGGGAGGTGCAGTTCGATCGGTTGTGAAGAAGCCGACCGGCTGGCGCGGGGCAAAGACAAACCGCGTTCTTCAAGCAACGCTGTAGGTTTGGCGGAGCCCCGGCGAGCAAGGTGCCTGTTATAGAGAGGAAATGCGCGCTTCGCGCAGGCGGGCCGTGATCAAGGCTTTGCACGGTATTTGCGCATATGTGGCGAGGCGGTAGAGGTTTTTTCCTCGCTCAAAGCTTTGTGCCGAAGAGTTCATTATATTCCTCCTCAGGCTTGCCATAGGCTTCGCCTGCAAATTCCTCCAATCCCTTTCTGTCGCGAATGGTAATTCGTCCCCGTTCAGAGCGCACCAGTTTCTTTCCCTCCAGCATATGCAGGCTGGTGGTGATGCTTGGGCGCCTGACACCAAGCATAAGCGCGATAAAGTCATGCGTGAGGATGATTTCGTCGCCATCGGTCCTGTCATGGGTCATCAGCAGCCAGCGCGCCAACCGCTCATGAATGGTTAAATTGACATTGGCCCAGACCGTGTAGGAGACCTGCGAGGAAAAGCTTTGAAGGTAACGGGCGAGCAGATTGGCGAACAGGCTGTGGCGCTCAATATGGCGGCGTGCGGCGCGCGCCGTCATCCGGTGGCCGTAGCCGCCGACCTGCATCACAATCTGGTGGATGCTTTTCTGGGCGCCAACGGCAAGCGAAGTTGGGCCAAATCCTTCGCGCCCGACCATGCCGGCTTCAGCAAGTTGACCGCTTGAAGAAACTGTAATGACGGAACCGATACCTCTGCAAAGGAAATAGAGGTAATCGATCGGTTGATCCGCGGTGACGATCACCTGGCCGCGCTCCAGGGTGACGGGCTCAAGAGATGGAATGATTTCGCAAAATATATCGGGGGGCAGGCTGTTGAGTATTCGGTTCTGCAATTGTCTGACGCCGTCCATGTATCCTACTTTGGGCCTGGAACGCGCTCCGCACCACATCGCCCCCTCGATTCTATTCGACGAGGAACAATCTATAACACCCTGATCCGGCGTGGTTTTTCTGTACGATAGCAGACAAACACGTGCCTGCGCCAAAGTCGAAGTGTAGTTTGGGCGGCGTTAAGACAATGTCGCAAGGCAAGCTGCAAGTTGATGAAGGCTTTGCAGCAATGGCTGGCTGCATTTCTTGCTACGACCGCGGTCAGTGCATCAGGGAAGGTTGTCCGAACAATGCGGTGGCGATGGTTGCAAGATCGTCGTCAGCGGCGCTTAACACAAAGCCGGCAAAGCGCTGCCCATTAAGCCCTGGATGGCTCGATAACGCGAATATGAAGGGAATATGATGAGTTTCCAGCGCTGAAATAACCGGCAGGACGATTTCCGGTTCGATTGTGACATCCAGTATCACCGCGTCGACGGTTTCGCTCGCCAGATAAGCGAGGATGCTTTTCGCGCTATCGACGGGTCCCAGAATGGAGGCGCCGAGCGCCATAAGCTTCGTCTTTGCTTCCTCGCTCAGCAGGAAACTTTCCTCGAAGATCAGTAATTTCTTGCCGCGATAAAGATGCGGGGAGCAACGCTTTGATTGAACCATTACAGAGAGTTGGCCATGGTTGATTGCAATTTGCAAGCCACGCGCGAGAAGTTTTCCGCGCCGCAGTCATTTCAACGATCACCCGTCCACGATCATGTGTAACTGTTGGCGAGCGCGATGCAGTCGGCTCTTGACGGTGCCGACAGAGCAGTCACAGAGCTCAGCGGTGCGTTGATAGGACTTGCCTTCAAAAACCACCAGAGCGAGAACCTCCTGATACTTGTCTGACAATGTCTCGAGGGCCAGTTGGACCTCATGCGCTTCGAGTGCGTATTGCTGGGACGGTTTGACCACCATATCCTGCGAAATGCAGTCATTAAGTCCGGGCGCTTCGCGGGTTTGAATCCGAATGCGCGTGCAGAATGTGTTGCGCATGATGGTAAACAACCACGATTTCAGCGGCGCGTAAGGGACGTATTTGCTGCGATTGGCGATTGCTTTGACGAGTGTTTCCTGAACGAGATCCTCGACGTCCTCTCTTTCACGGTAGAATTTACGCGCGAAGGCCCGCAAAGCAGGAATCATGGCGACCAGTTGATCTGGTTCAAGCACGGGGTCGGACGCATTATGATTAGGCGATCTGGATAACATTGGTCCAGCCTTTCCGGGTAAGGCCCGGTTCGGGCAGCGGACGCTGCCCTTTTAACACTATGAATTTTTATGGCTTTGTTGACCGGCCTTGACATGCAGTTCATGGCTGCCGCCAGGTGACGATGACACATTCTGTTTGTTATCGTCGCTTTTGCTGGCGTGTTTGCCGGTGTTTTTGAGACTCTGCTGGCCAGCCTTGACATGTTGTTGGTGGCTACTGCCCTGGTTATGATTTTGTTCCATCGTGATTTCCTCCCCATTTATTCTTGGTGGCTGGAATTTATCGTGGGTGATGGGAGTCTAACCGTGCGGGGAGGGGGATGTTCCGCAAATGCCACTGTAATATAGTTCACGATTAACGCGCTCGCGGCTTTTGCCGCTGCAGATGATCGGCGCTATACGAGGGCTGAGCGACGGGAAAGCCCGTTGGCAACAGCCAAGACATTGTTGAAGAGTTCGTATGCGCTTGCCGACAATGGGTGACGGACGAACGATCAGTTTCCTTTGCCTGTTGCCTGCGATCAGCACGCGGTGCCCTTTGCCTTCAAGTCCGTCATCTTGTCGGGATGGTCGGAAGACCGCGGTGCGCCTATCGCGAGAATGGATCGGAAAAGCCGGCAAGGCTGAGGCAAGAAGCGGTGTTATGATGCACGTGAAGCCTGGATATCATGGGACGCAAGCAGAAGCTGCGGCCTGACAAAGACAGACATCGCTGATCAAACCTCTTATTGACGACCGCTTGCAGAAGGCGGCGTTTGCGACGGTGTGGAGGCTGGCGGCGTTGCGTCATCATCCATGAAACCGCGTCCCGGGTGCATCTGCCCGTAGAATTCGACTGCACCCCAGACAAGCAGGGCGAGGATCAGGCTTGTCAGAAGGACAAGGAGCACGGACCTGCCTTTGGGACCCTGACGGGCTTTGTCCGGATCAATCTTTTTCATCGCACGAGCCCTCTTGTGCGGCGATCCCGTTCGATCTCTTCGAAGGTCAAGGCTGGCATGGTGCGATCAAAGGTGATCCAGCCCTCCGCCACATAGGCATCGCGGCGCTCGTCGATTTTGACACTGCCCCATTCATCGAGCAGCGCTTCGACCTGGGCGATCTCCGCCTTTGCACAGCGAATGAGCAGCAGCGTGCTTCCGCGACGCAGAGCTTCGCTATAGGTTTCAGCCATTCGCTCAGAAACGTCATTTTGTTGCAGTGTGTTGACGAGGCTTGCGGGCTGCATTGCATTTTGGGTTGAACCGGCCACCCCTACCAGCGCGGCCGTCACCCAGCCGATAGCGGCCACTTCACCAATACCGGGCAAGGTCATAATGCCCAGGGCTTCAAAGGCATGGCTGTCCGGAGGTGGCGACACTGGCGCTGCAGCATCGCTTTGAGACGCATCCGATGTCCGGGTGGTGGATAGCTTCGCTTCCCGGTTCGCCTGCAATACCATGTTGTTGGTGATCAGGCTTAAATGCTCGGCACCTATACCGCCTTGCCGCAGTGCGGTCATCGCGTCATAGGCCTCGTCAAAGCTGTCGAAAAGTCCGCTCACACAAGCCATTTTGCCTCCCTTTGCAACTATGGGACCGCAAATCGCGGTCCCGCACGGTGTTCCTGACCACCAAACAATGCGACATGCCCGGTCTCTAGCCCGGTCCCTGTCAGGCGGCCTGCGCCGTACCGTTCGCCGAGGTTTCTGCCAGTGATGTCAGATCCTTGTCCGTCTGACCTTCTTCCTGCAGTGTTGCATCAAGAAGCTTGGCGATATCCTTGTGGCCGAGAGTTTCTGCCCAGCGCTTGAGTGTGCCGTAACGGGTGATCTCATAATGCTCGACTGCCTGGGCGGCAGAGATCAGGCCTGCGTCAAGCGCAACGCTGTCGGAAAATTCCTCCATGATCTCTTCGCCTTCGGCAAGGATCCCCTCGATGGCGTCGCAGGTTTTGCCTTGCGCGCGTTTTCCAAGCAATTCGAAACATTGCTGCAGGCGCTCGACATGGGTTTCGGTCTGATCGCGGTGGGTTTCAAACGCAGCTTTCAGCTTTTCATCGTTGGCCGCGCGCGCCATTTTGGGAAGCGCCTTGAGAATTTTGCGTTCGGCATAGTAGATATCTTTCAAAGTGTCGTAAAACAGATCGTCAAGATTGCGTTGCTTTGCTTTGGCCATTTCCGGCTCCTCCTTTGAATTTCGTGTCGATGCGGCATGCTTCTTCGCAAGCGCACAGTGACCGAACCTTCAAGGCGAGGCTTTGTTTCATGCCTCAGAGTCTTTTTCTGAACAAAGATCGGCTCGCGGGCGTAAATGATGGGCGCCATGCGCTTGCATAGACCCAATCAGCGCGCATCTCCAATCTGGATGGCAAGGTGAGATTGTGAAACTGTGCAGTTGACGTTGAACGGGTGGATGTTGGGTATCGTCGCGCAAAATGCGTGTGACTTATCCTTGCTGCTTGAGATTTGCGATCTTGGTGCTGAGCTGACAATGCAAACCTTGCGCGAGATAAGTCAGTTTGACGCGACCGCTGATTTCTCCTGCAAGCACGCGCTCGATGAGTTTGCTGCCGAAACCCTTGCCTTTGGGGGCTGAGACGCTGGGGCCGCCTTTTTCGTTCCAGATAAAATCGAGCTGCTGCAACGCTTGATCGTGGGACCATGTGACTTCAACAGAGCCGCCTGGCACTGACAGCGCACCATATTTCGAGGCATTGGTCGCAAGTTCATGCAGGCCCAGGGAAAAGGCCATGGCGGCGCGTGAAGAAACCTCGATCTTGGGGCCTTTGATGGAAAAATTAGCGAGACCGAAGGGCAGCAGCGCTTCTTCGACCAGCTTATTGAGTTCTGTTGCCTGCCAGACATCGGCGGTGAGAAGATCATGCGTGCGAGCCATGGCGCCCAATCGAGCCTCAAAGGTTTGATAGGCGCTTTTATGAGCCGGATTTCGAAAGGTCTGACGCGCCAATGCCTGAACGGTGGCCAGAACATTCTTGATACGATGTTTCATCTCGCCCAGAATTGCCTGTTGCAGCTGCTCGGATTTTTTTTGGTCGCTGATATCATGGGCGCTTTTGGAAGCACCGATAATGCGGCCACTGCCATCCCGGACCGGCGATACGGTCAATCGAACATCCAGTCGCGTGCCGTTCTTGTTGAGCCGCACTGTCTCATGGGGGGCGACCGCCACACCATGCGAGATCTTTTCGATGATCTCGACCTCTTCGTGCAATCTGTCGGATGGGAGCAGCATGGTGACTTTGCCCCCGATGGCCTCGGCAGCGCTGTAGCCATAAAGGCGTTCGGCGCCGTGATTCCAGCTGAGAATGCACATGTTAAGATCGGTGCTTAGAATTGCGTCATGGGAAGATGAAACGATTGCTGCCAACTGACTTTCGAGGTGTTGTGCGCGCAGTTGCTCGGTAATGTCGATAATGGTCCAGACCGCGTGCGTTATAACGCCCGTTCCGTCGCGTACCGGGCTTGCAGCGCAGCTGACGGGCGTGTGGCGACCGTCGGCCCCGATGAGGGTGAAGCGCTGAACAAAGCTTTCCCCGCTTGTGAACAGCGCTTTGATGGAGGCCCGGTAAGCCGCCCGATCTGCAGGATCAAGCATGGCTTCGAGCGTGCCAGCCAGCATGGCTTCTTCACTGTGACCGGAAAGGGCGCAGAGCCGCGGATTGACCTTGATCATCGTGCCCGCGCGATCACTCAGAGCTATTCCCGCGTCGGTCTGCGAGAAAAGCAACTCCAGTCGCTGCTGGTTTTCGATGAGCTTCTGCTGCGCGACGACGCGCGCGGTGGTTTCATTGACGATGCAAAGAACACCTAACGCACCCTTTTCGGACGCACTGATCGGCGAATAGGAGATATCAAAATAAACTGTTTCCGGATAGCCGAAACGCTCAATGTGAAAAGGGCGGTTCTGTGCGGAGACGGTCTTACCAGTTTCAAGCACGGTTTTAAGCAAGGGTTCGAGATCATCCCACAATTCTGTCCAGTTTTCCTTCGCCGGTCGACCAAAGGCTGCGGGATGTTTTTGGCCGATGGTCGGACGATAGGCGTCGTTGTAAAGCGCGATGAACGCGGGGCCCCAGAAAATGACAATCTGCGCGTCGGACGGAAGAGCGAGGTCCAATGCGCAGCGCAAGGCAGACGGCCAGGTATCCAGTGGGCCGAGTGGGCTTTTTGACCAATCCATTGTCTGAAGAAGGCTCCGGCAGTCCGGTGTGTCTATCGCAGAGGCAAGGGCTTCCTCTCGCGCCTGGCAATCAACAAGCCTAGCTCCCTCTCGAATTCTGTTGCCGCTCACAGTCCACTCCACAATCGGAAATCCTGAAACAATATCAAACAGAAGAAGGACGCAAGATTAGCGCATTTTTGGAGAACGACAACAGGGGTTTCGATCTATCAGAAAGTCTCTTTGGTTGTCCTCAGTTGGTTGCTGTTGAGATGGAATGGAGGGAGTTGTCTTGATCGGGCGAAATGCTCGGCAAATAAGATGTCCTCTTCGGTGACGACTGGCACCGGATCGGACAGGATAGCGCGCAATGTCTCGACGTTGACGCTGTCATTCTGGAGTGCTGCTTGCAGAGCGCCACGGGTTTCGCGTTCAGCCCGTAGCAATGCTGCGAGCGCCAGGATCAAGCGATCTTTCCTGTCGATATTTCTCATCAAAGCCTCCATGCGCCGCGAATTGGCTGTTAACGAACAGCGCGAACCTTCGTTCCCTTGAAAAAGCTCGTGGTGGCGCCGATGACGTTTTGATCCGCGCCGCACGCTCTCCAAGTGCGTGATTGCGCCACACGCGATCGCGATAGCGGTTCGAGGGATGATTTGAAGAGCGCACGAAAGCGGTAAGCCGCCTGAGGGAGGCGCAGCTCGCAATGCTTGCACTGCTGCACCCAAGTGCAATGCGTGGTCCATGGGGCATACGGGTTGCGGTCCAGGAGAACGTGAGTTCTCTGCAGTGTCGGTAGTCAACTTCAACGCTGAGAGGGCTCGCCAACGCTGCTAGGGAACCCCAATATAGGGAACCATTGTCGAGGCGGTGGGTTGTCTCAGCAATGAGCAAGGCGCGGGCTCTCTGCCTTGATCTAATTGTTCCGTGTTCCAACAGGAGGGAGGAAAAGCAATGGGATGGTTGTTGTTCTGGATCGTATTGCTCGGTCTTCCTGTGTTGTTGGGCTTTGGCTTTGCCTTTGAAAAGATCTTGAAACGGGTTGGCAAAGCCAGTTCGCACGAGGATGGAGCGTGACAATGGCACCGCGGGCGAATTGGAAGGGACAGATCAAGATCGACGAGCTTTTATGTCCAGTCGCGCTTTATACTGCGGCCTCAACCTCGGAGCGTGTTTCGTTTCACCTTGTCAATCGGAAGACCGGCAATCGGCTTAATCGCGAATTTGTCGATAGCGATACCGGCAAGCCGGTCGCGCGTGAAGATCAGGTGAAAGGCTACGAAGTCGCCTCTGGGGCCTATGTGAGTTTCAGCGAGGATGAGATTGCAGCCGCAGTGCCTGAAAGCGACAAGACGTTGAATGTGCTGTGCTTTGTTGCCTGCGATGCAATTGATGATGTTTATCTGGACCGGCCTTACTATATCGCACCGACCGACGACAATCAGGAAGCGTTCACATTGTTACGCGAGGCGATGCAGCTGGAGAAAGTCGGCGCAATTGCCGAGGCGGTTTTATTTCGGCGCGCCCGCAAGCTGCTGATCCGCGCATATGATGACGGGCTTCTGGCGACCACGCTCAATTTTGATTATGAGGTGCGCTCAACAAAGGAAGCGTTCTCGGATATCGGCAGTTTCAAGTTCGACGAGGAAATGCTGGAGCTCGCAAAGCATATTATCGATACCAAGATGGGCCGTTTCGATCCGGCGGGCTTTGATGACCGTTATGATGCGGCGCTTGCGGATCTGATAAAGGCCAAAATTGCCGGCAAGCCGTTCAAGAAACCGGCACAAACCAAGTCAGCGCAGGTCATCGATCTCAAGGAAGCACTGCGTAAGAGTGCTGGATTGGCGGCAGCTGCCAAAAAATCATCTCGCCCGAAGGCGGGCGGCAAGAAAGCTCCGGCTAAGCAGAGTAGTAGCAAAAAGGCGAGTTAGAGAGGCGCTCGATTCAACCAGCTGCGCCTTTATCAACCAGTGACTTGACTAGCGGTCCTTTGCTTTCGCGACCGTTATCTGTTGCTGACCGCTATTGTCGGCACATCGGACAATCGCGTGATGTTATTCTCAGACAAGATTTTCCTTTGTGATTTGGGTGAGAGCGGCCAGGAACGTGAGTGAGAGCTGCAACGCACGGCCAGTGCTATGGTGGACCGGCAGAGCTCTCTTCTCCGCCGCCTTAGTAAGGCTGGTTATAAGGCCGATGCTATTGAAACACAGTCTGACAAAAGACCTGCAGCGCTCCGCCTTTGCGCCTTCAAAGTGTGAACAAACTGAAGGCCTGCCTGGAAATATCGGGGGATTATGCCTTCCCCTCCTTCTCGAGACTTTTACGCAGGGCTTCCATAATATCGATCACATTGCCGCCGCGAGGCGCCTTGGTCTCGCGCTTTGTCTGGGCGCGGGGTTTGCTTTTCTTTTTCTTCGCTGCGATCATCCGCTTCAGGTTTTTTTGCACGGGATCTGTGAGCAGTTCCTCGTCCCAGTCCTGCGTCCGCTGCTGAATGAGACTGCGCACCATCGTCAGCATTTTCTTTTCGGGCTTGTCGGCGTCGACCTTGCTGAAATAGTCGTTCGCATCGCGTACTTCATCGCCGTAGCGGAGTGTCCAGAGCACAATGCCCTTGTCTCGCGGCTCCAGTAAGACAGCGCGCTCGCGCCGATACATCACTAGGCGTGCGAGGCCTGAAACCTCGGCGCTGTCCATTGCCTCGCGGATGACCGCAAAAGCTTCCGCCCCAATCTTATCGGCGGGCGACAGAAAATGCGGTTTGTCGTACCAGATCCAACCGATACTATCGCGCGGGACGAACCTGTCGATATCAATGGTTCGGGTGCTTTCGAGCGCGACTGCTTCAAGCTCCTCGTCCTCCAGAATGATGTAGTCACCCTCTGCTTTCTCGAAGCCTTTTGCCTGATCCTGATCGCGCACAGGCTTTTTGCTCTCCTGGTCTACGTAGCGAATGATCACTCGATTGCCGGTTTTCTCGTTCAGCGTATGGAAGCGCACGCGTTCGGCTTCACTGGTGGCAGGTCGCAGTTCGACGGCACAGGTGACGAGCGAGAGTTTGAGGTAGCCTTTCCAGAAAGGTCTGGGCACCGCTTTATCCTTTTCGCGTTGAGGTCCGAGTCCTGGCCGGTTACCGGCCGAATTGCACATCGGGTTACGTGGTTGAACGCCTCAATGGGGGCTTGGTTCCGCAGCCGGGCTGAATCGGGAACCTGAAGCGACGCATTGCGTTAATGGCTGCAGGTTTCTGCTGCGCTAACCGTGCGAGGTGCCATTTGCTTGATCGATTGAACGCTTCTGCTACAGAGCCCGTGCCGCTTCTGGACTGCGAGCTGCATTATGTCAGCGACAGCGAACCCGGCATTCGAAGACAACGCTGCGGCGCGGGTTTTCGTTACAAAGCGATCGGTGCAGGCAAGGTCTTGCCGAAGGACATTGAGCGAATCAAGGCGCTGGCCATTCCGCCCGCCTGGGAGGATGTCTGGATCTGTGCCCATTCAAAAGGGCATATTCAGGCGACTGGCAGGGATCAACGCGGACGCAAGCAATATCGCTATCATTCTACATGGTCTGCGATGCAGGGAGAGACGAAATTCTCCAGTCTTGCTGATTTTGCGAGCGTGTTGAGCAGTTTGCGCCAGCAGGTCGAGGCTGATATGCGGCGGCGCTCGTTCTGTCGTGAAAAAGTGATCGCAACGATTGTCTGGCTGATGGACCGGTTGCTTGTGCGCGTCGGCAGCCCCAATTATGCGCGTTCCAACAAGAGCTTTGGCGTGACGACCTTGCGCAACCGTCATTTGAAGACTGACGGCACCAGCTTGCGGCTGATCTTCAAGGGCAAATCGGGAAAAGATTGGAACCTGAAGATTTCCGACAGACGGATCGCCAGAATTATCCGCTCGCTGCAGGAACTCCCCGGTCAGCATCTGTTTCAATATCTCGATGATGAGGGACAGCGCCATGCGATCAGCTCGCAGGATATCAACGACTATCTTCGCGATGTGACGAAGGCCGACTTCACGTCAAAGCATTTCCGGACCTGGGCAGCGACCGCTTCGGCTGTGAAGGGATTGTCAGCCTTGCCGCGGCCAGAGAGCGCCGCGGCATCAAAGCGGGCGCTGAATGCGGAAATCGACAGGATCGCGCAGCGGCTCTGTAATACCCGCGCCGTCTGCCGGCGTTCCTATATTCATCCACTGGTGTTTGAGCAATGGCAGCAGGATCAACTGGCTGCAACGGTGCAAGCGGCCTCCAGCCTGCGTGTGGTGGCGCCACAGCTTGATCAGGATGAACGGACTGCCTTAAAATGGCTACGCCACGTCGGCACGGATATCAGCGCAAACGAGCGCTGAGTGCTATTGCTCAGATGACATCTGCGTTGCCGCAAAGGGCGCCGGTAGGCTGAAATAGCCGCTTGAAACCTTACGGATTGGCGCGCTCCAGCCGCAGCGATCGCAGCGCGTCTTCGCTGCTGGCGGAAAAGGGCAGCCACAGAACGAAGACGCCTCGGCCTCTTAGCTCTCCGCCTTGAAATTCTTGGCCTCTTCAAGCAATTTTTCGCGGTCACGGCCAAATTTTTCGATCAGCGCCTTGGCCTGAAGCGGCGACAGATCGGAGTTTTCAGCCAGAAACTTGATGTCTTCATCCTGGGTGAGCGGATCGGTGTGGTTGGATGTCATGCGTTTTCCTGCTCCAGTTGAAAGATCGGTGCGTCAGATCCTTGCCTTGCTCAAGGCGATTGCATCTGTGGATCATCACCGTCACAAGCGCGGTCCGGTTTTGAAGCCGGGCGGTTGCAGACGGTCTTGAAAGTTAACCGCGCGCCGTACGGATTGTTCCGTCGGCTTATGGCTTGGGGGATGAACCCGCGCAGCACGCCGCTTTCTTCAGCTATCGAAAGGCGAAGAGGGCTGCGTCGCGATCTTCCTTGCCATTGAGCGCCTTGGCGAGAATTTCGGCGGCAATCTTGCTGAATGTGATGCCATTGCCACCATAGCCCATGGCGGCATAGACGTTGGGATGGCCTTCAATGGCTCCGATCATCGGCGTACCGGTCGGGGTTGAGCCAAAGGCGGCCGACCATTGATAAGCCGGCTTGCCGACATCACAGCCGATCAACCGGCTGATTTTGCGCGCAATTGTCTGGCTTTTTTGTGCGGCTTTCTGTGGATCCTCAAACGCCGTCTCAGAAGCTTCATCCTCGCCACCGGCGATCAGTCTGCCATCGCTCGCATTACGAAAATACAGATAGGGATCGGAGGCTTCCCAGACCAGATAATCGCGCAGCCAGGCGGGTGTGGGCTGTTGCTTTGCGCCGGCGATCGCCCAGGTCGAGATGATCTTGTGATTTTTATGGGCCAGCGCTTTGAGGAATTGATAGCCGGTACAGAACACGACAGCGCCGGCGCTTATCACCGCGCCCTGCGCGGTGGCGAGAGCGACCTGCTGATTGAGGCTCAGAAAATCGGTGATTTCCATGTCACGAATGATTTCTATTCCACCTTTCACGCAGTGCCGTAACAAACCTGCGGTCAACTGGGCGGGATTGGCGGAGGCCGACATATCGCTTTCGATCGCAGCCGTTCGGTCGATCGCAAAGCGTTCCTTCAAAATATGGGCATCAAGAAATTCAGCATGAAGACCGATCGCCTGCCGCGCCTCGACTTCCTGGCCAAGCGCGCGTGCGCCGTATTCGTCGCCGGCTAGATAAAGGGCCTTCTTGCGTTGCATCGAGCAATGGATATCCAGCTCGGCTGTCAGTTTGATCAAGGCGTCGACACTGTCCGCTGAGCGCTGCCAGATACGCTCGGCGGCGTTTGGTGATAAACGCTTCTTGAGCTTGAACAAGGGAACATCGATTTCATGCTGCAGCATTGCCGTGCTGGCCATTGTGCTGCCAAACACCGGGCGGCGGCGGTCAAAGATGGCGATTTTTCGTTTGCCATCCATGAGTGCCTGGGCGATCAGCGCGCCACTGATGCCGGCGCCGACCACCACGACATCATAGTGACGGCGGGACGGTTTTTGTCGCGTGGTGAGTGTAATTTTCGGGGTTGTTTCCCAATAGGGCTGGGACTGTCGCAATTGTCGCTTCTGCGTTGCTTCTTGTTGCGTCAAATTGATGTTCCTTCACGCGGCATTTTCGATTTTTAAACGCGCGTCGGAGCAATTGGTTCGATGGGTTGATCAATTCATCTGGAATTGTCGTCTGTCGCCATCAAAGGTCGTTCAAGGTTGGTCTCGGCTGTTCCGGCAGCACAGGCTTGCCGGAACAGCTGATGCTGTTTTAGCTCTGTTACGTCTTGGCCGCTTGCGCAAAACGTGGATCAAAGGTCTGGGCGAATGTGATCTTTGAATTGGCCAGTTCGGGATCGAGCGCCTTGAGCATGTTCATCATGCTGTCAAAACCATCGGCGGCGATGATGCCTTTTTGTGAATACATGGCGCGCGATTTCTCAAACCCGGTCTTATAGAGGGCGCGGTCACCCAGCAGGTATTCTTCCGGCACCGTATCGGCCACATCATCAGCGGATGCCTGGTGAATCCAGTTCAGTGATTTGACAAAGGCATTGACAACGCGCTGGGTGGTGACGGGGTTTGCGTCGATAAAGCTTTGCTGGACATAGGTGATGGCAGCCGGGTTTGTGCCGCCGAACAAGGCGCGGGTTCCGGCTTCCGTGCGGGTGTCGAGAAGGATCGAGATATCACCATCGACCTCGAGACGGGTGATGACCGGATCGAGGTGCACCAGGGCGGCGATTTCACCCTTCTTGACGGCTGCCACAGCGCTGGCGCCGCCGCCGACACCGATGATTGACGCGTCATCAGCCGCCAGGCCGTTCTTGATCAATGCATATTGCAGGAACAGCGAGGTTGAAGACCCTGGTGCGGTCACCCCGACATTCTGTCCTTTGAGGTCGGCAATGGTTTTGATGTCGTTGGCGAGGTCCTTGCGCACCGCGATGCAGATGCCGGGAAACTGGCCAAGTTCGCAGATTGCCTTGATATCCTGGCCGCGATTTTGCATGCGAATTGTGTGTTCATAGGCGCCGGTAACCACATCGACCGAGCCACCGATCAGAGCCTGCAGTGATTTTGCACCGCCGCCAAAATCATTGACGGTGACCGAAAGCCCTTCCTCCTTGAAGAAGCCCTTGCGCTCGGCAATGGTCAGCGGCAGGTAGTAGAACAGCGGCTTGCCGCCGACGCCAAACATCAGTTCCGGCTTTTCCGGGGTTGCCGATGCGTCCTGGGCATAGGCGGGCAGACGGGCTGCGAGATTGGCTATTCCCATCGCTGCTGCGCCGAGCAACAGATCTCTGCGGGTAAAATTCATGGCCTTCCTCCTTAAAATATGTTGAAGCGCCCGATCTCAGGCGCCGTTCGCGCTGGCGGTCTTGGGGCGCCAGATGAGCAATCGTTCCTCGACCAGAGAAACCACCCAGTCGATCAACAACACAAAAGCCGTCAGCACGAACATGCCGGCAAAGACGCCGGTGACATCGAACACGCCTTCAGCCTGATGAATAAGGTAGCCCAGACCTGCCGAGGAGCCGAGATATTCACCGACCACCGCACCGACCACTGCAAATCCAACGGCTGTGTGCAGGCTGGAGAACATCCAGGACAGCGCGGAGGGCAAATAGACATTGCGCAACAGCTGACGTTCATTCATGCCGAGCATGCGCGCGTTCGACAAGACGGTCTGGTTCACTTCCTTGACGCCCTGATAGACATTGAAGAACACGATGAAGAATACCAGTGATACGCCAAGCGCGACCTTCGACCAGATGCCAAGGCCGAGCCACAGCGCAAAAATAGGTGCAAGAACCACGCGTGGCAGGGAATTGGCAGCCTTCACATAGGGGTCAAAGATGGCAGCCAGCACCGGTTTGCGGGCGAACCAGAAGCCAATCAGCACACCACCGGCTGAACCGATAAAAAATGCCAGCATCGCTTCAAGCAAGGTGATGCCGAGATGATACCAGATGGTGCCTTCGACAAACCATTTATAGATGCGCGCGGCGACATCGACGGGCGTTGAAAAGAAGAACTGGCTTTTTGCAGGGTTACCCAACAGATGGGTTGCGGTAAACACGTGCCAGACCAGCAGCAGAATGACCGCAACGCTCAGCTGAGCCAGGAATAATGCCGGCTTTTTCATGCTCTTGCTCCGCTTGTCTGCTGATAGGCTTTAAGCACTTCGTCCTTCAGAGCGTTCCAGATTTCGCGATGGATGTCATGGAACGCGTCGAGCAGGCGAATTTCCGAGATTTCGCGCGGGCGCTCGAGCGGGATCCTATATTCGGCCATGATGCGGGCACGCGGACCGGCCGACATGATGACGACCCGATCGGCCAGCGCGATGGCTTCCTCAAGATCATGGGTGACAAACATCACCGCCTTCTTGTCCTGCGACCACAGATCCAGCAGAAGATCGCCCATGATGACGCGGGTTTGCGCATCGAGCGGTCCGAAGGGTTCATCCATCAGCAGATATTTGGGATTGCGGATCAGCACCTGCGCCAAGCCAACGCGTTTGCGCTGGCCGCCGGACAACATGTGCGGATAGCGATCCCCGAAATTCGCAAGTCCGACCTTGGTTAACCATTGCTCGGCCTTAGCGCGCGCATCGGCCTTTGCCGTCCCGGCAACTTCGAGGCCGATCGCCACATTTTCGAGCACGGTTTTCCATGGCATCAGTGCGTCTTGCTGAAACAGATAGCCGGCCTTGCGATTAAGACCGCGCAGCGGCTGGCCTTCGATTTCGACGCGGCCACTGGCCGGCACCAGCAGACCTGCAACGGCATTGAGCAAGGTTGACTTGCCACAGCCGGTCGGTCCGACAATGGCGACAAACTCATGATCGGCAACCTGCAGATTGCTTTCCGCGACTGCGTCGAAGCGCTGGCCATTGGCGAGGGCGAAGGAGATCTGCACATTGTTGAGATCGATCGCTGGTAAGGGCAGGATGGTTTGCCGGCTCGCAGAAGAACTTTTATCCATGGTGGCATGGGCCTGGCTGGATATTGGCGCGGCTGGGATTTTCTCTCATAAACACTCCTCCAGGCGCGCGAAGCGGGGGGACTGCAGGACCGTCATTGCTCCTTTGCCATTGTCGCGCGCACGGCATTGATCAAAGGCCTACCTATACTGATCCGGCAATAAACTGCAATGCATTGCAGGCGGAGCTTTTTACTTTTTCTCAAAAGTGACCTGGATGCGACACAAAATTGCGTAGCTGCTTCTTGCCCATGAGCGCGGGATGATGGTCCGGGTGGCAATGGAGAACCGCGGGCGTGTCGAAAAGAAGGTGAGGTTGGGACCGTTTAAAAACAGCCGCAGATCCGGTGCGATGGCAGGAGGGCTCGCTTGCGCGCTGCGGCATGGCGCAGTTGCGACGTGGAACCCTTTGTGGTTTGCGCAAGCGGGTCGATCGCTTCGCATTTTCAGCGGTCGGGTGCCGCTTGATCATGGTCGTTGAAAGGGCTTGAACGAAGGTTTTATCCTGCGATTGGAGAAAGCTGGCGGCAGAGCGGGCGAGGCGGTAAAAGCAAGCCGCATGTCAATCCGGGATCCGGAGCGCAGATTTTTTGCGCAGCAACTGGCTTGAAAGCAAAAGCGTCATCGCAAGGTTTCGCCTCGCCCGATCAGCAAGGATCGGGCGAGGCGTGATGAGGGCGCTGTGATGGTGCGGCGCGCTTAGTAGTGAACCGAAAGGGCGTCGAGCGGAGTGGTTTTTGGCGGCGCGAACTTTGTCAGATCGATGCCTTCGACTGCTGCCTTATATTCCTCGGCACTTGGGGTTCGACCGAGAATGGCCGAGAGCACCACGACCGGGGTCGAAGCAAGCAGAGACTCGCCCTTCTTTTCGGCAGAATCTTCAACGACGCGGCCCTGAAACAGGCGGGTTGAGGTCGCAAGAACGGTATCCCCCTTCTCAGCCTTTTCCTGATTGCCCATACAGAGATTGCAGCCTGGACGCTCAAGATAGAGAATATTTTCATATTCGGTGCGCGCGGCATTTTTTGGCATCAAGTCGTCAAATTCGAAGCCAGAATAGCGCTGGAGGATTTCCCAGTCGCCCTCTGCTTTGAGTTCGTCGATGATGTTGTAGGTCGGTGCGGCGACGACAAGCGGGGCCTTGAACGACACCTTGCCTTCGTTTTTCTCAATGTTCTTGAGCATTTGCGCGACGATCTTCATATCGCCCTTATGCACCATGCACGAACCGACAAAGCCAAGATCAACCTTTTTGGTGCCGCCGTAATAGGATACCGGACGAATGGTATCATGGGTATAGCGTTTGGAGACATCGGCATTGTTGACGTCGGGATCGGCGATCATCGGTTCATCGATCAGATCGAGATCGACGACCACCTCAGCGAAATAATGTGCATTGGCATCGGGAGCCAGGGCAGGTTTTTCGCCTGAACGGATTTCGGCAATGCGCGCATCCGCCTTGGCGATCAGGCCACGCAGCGTTCCGGCGGCGTTTTCCATGCCTTTTTCGATCATGATCTGAATGCGGGACTTGGCGATCTCGAGTGACTGGATCAGCGTCTCGTCCTCGGAGATGCAGATCGATGCCTTGGCCTTCATTTCAGCTGTCCAGTCGGTGAAGGTGAAAGCCTGGTCGGCAAGCAATGTGCCAATATGGACTTCGATGATCCGGCCCTGGAAGACGTTGTCACCGCATTGCTTGAGCATCTGCGCCTGGGTTGCGTGCACGACGTCACGGAAGTCCATATGCGGCTGCATACTGCCCTTGAACGTCACCTTGACAGATTGCGGGATTGGCATCGTGGCTTCGCCGGTTGCCAGCGCCAGAGCGACCGTGCCCGAATCCGCGCCAAAGGCCACGCCTTTCGACATGCGGGTATGGCTGTCGCCGCCAATGATAATCGCCCAGTCATCGACGGTAATATCGTTGAGCACCTTATGGATGACGTCGGTCATGGAATGATAGACGCCTTTAGGATCACGGGCGGTGATGAGCCCGAAATTATTCATGAAACTCATCAGCTTGGGGATATTGGCCTGGGCTTTCTTGTCCCAGACCGAAGCCGTGTGGCAGCCCGACTGGTAGGCGCCATCCACTAAAGGCGAGATCACCGTCGCTGCCATGGCTTCGAGTTCCTGAGCGGTCATCAGGCCGGTTGTGTCCTGCGAGCCGACAATATTGACCTTGACGCGGACGTCGGAGCCAGCGTGCAGAACCTTGCCTGGGGTTACACCGACAGCATTGCGATTGAAGATTTTTTCAACGGCGGTCAGGCCCTGACCTTCAACCGTGATTTCCTTGTTGGCAGCAAATACCGGAGTGACTTCGACGCCAAGGGTCTGGGCAGCAAATGTCTGCAGTTTCTTGCCAAACACGATCGCGTAGGAACTGCCTGCTTTCATGAACTCCATTTTTTGCGGTGTGAAGGCCGAGGCGACATCCACCAGAACATTGCCTTGCTCGTCACAGAGCTGCTTGTTCTTGACATTTATCTTCAGCACCGTTCCGGTTTCGACCGAGAATTGCTGTTCGAGGATCGGATTGCCGTCATTATTGAGGATCGGCTTTCCATCGTCACCGGTCTTCTTGGTCCAGTTTTTCAGATTGATACCGATACCGCCGGTCACATCGACGGTGGTCGCGAAAATCGGCGAAATACCGTTGGTTCCGGCGACGATTGGGGCAAAATTGACAAAGGGCACATAGGGGCTTGCCTGTTTGCCGGTCCAAAGGGCGACATTGTTGACGCCGGACATACGCGACGAGCCGACGCCCATGGTTCCCTTTTCGGCGATCATCATCACCCGCTTGTCAGGGTGCTGCTTCTGGAGCGCAACGATTTCCTGCTGTGCTTCGGGCGTGATCATGCATTGGCCGTGCAGCTGACGATCCGAGCGCGAATGGGCCTGGTTACCCGGCGAAAGCAGATCGGTGGAAATATCACCCTCGGCAGCGATGAATGTCACCACCTTGATCTCGTCATCCACTTCGGGGAGCTTGGTGAAGAACTCGGCCTTCGCGTAGCTCTCAAGGACGTCTTTTGCAATGGCGTTGCCGGCTTGGAAGGCGTCGCGCAAGCGGAACATGTCGGCGTCGTAGAGAAAGACCTGCGTCTTGAGGACTTCGCCCGCCTTGACGGCCAGGACGGCATCATCGCCCAGAGTGATGTCGAGCAGCACTCGGATCGATGGGCCGCCCTTCATGTGGGAGAGCAGTTCAAGCGCGAAGTCCGGAGAAATCTCCGCAACGTTCTTTTCACCCTGAATGATCTGTTTGAGAAACGCTGCCTTGACCGCGGCTGCGGCCGTGGTTCCGGGTAGCGTATTGTAAATGAAGAATTTCAGGGCGTCGGCGCGCAGCGGGTTTTCGGTATCTTCGATCAGAGCAATGATTTCCGCAACGAGCCCGCCATCATCGATCGGCTTCGGATCAAGACCTTGCGGTTGTCTGCTTTTGATCTCAGCCAGGTAATCCATGTAAAGGGTCATTGTGATCTCGACGCTCTATTTGAAGGGGCGCGAAAAGACTGCGCACCGCGTGATTGTTGCAGGTTTGCGGTTTTCATAAGGCTTTGAGCCTTGGCAATCAACACTGTTGTTGTGCACAGCCATCGTAGCCATAGCGGTTGTGTTGTCGCAGCTGGCCCATTGCTGGCTCTGGCGACGGCCCGTTCGACGGGCGCGCGCAGGGAGCATGATCGAAAGGAAATCGATGTGCAGATTCAAAGAGGATAGGGGAAAGCTGATATGGGACTTGATACGGCACTGCTGTTGCTAAGTGCGGGGAATATTGCAGTTGTGCGCTTGCAATCGGGGGTTCCGCGCCCTGCCGGGAATCCGTTCTGTCAGTTCCAATCCGGGAACGAAGGCAATCGAGGTTAAATGCACTGGCTGGCGCGATCGAGGCAAAGGGACCGGAGATTTTGTGGCGGTTCGTGAGGACAATGGCTGGATCATCCTGGCACAATGCGGTGCCACGGCCGTCGGCGGCGACGAAGGTCAAGTATAATGAAGTGTCGTCGAAATTCTGGAATGGGGTCCACAGAACGCTTTCTGGACAGGGAACGGCTGCGGAGAATCTCGAAATGCTTGAGGTCGAACTGACGGAACTCGAAGGATCCGGCTGGTAGCGACGCATCAAGCGGCGTTCGGGTTCCCCAAGCGATCCGAACGCTTTAATCGAGGAGCAAGCAGAGCCGGAGGACGAGAATGGCAGAGACTTCGATTGATGTTTCACCCGCACGCGCAATCGGCCCGCGGCATTCTGATTTGAAGCGGGCGCGCATCCGCGCGGCCTGGCTGTTCCTGGCGCCGACCTTGCTTGTGCTTGCGTTGGTGGCGGGCTGGCCGCTCATGAGAACCATTTGCTTCAGCTTCACGAATGCATCGCTGACCAATCTCGCGGGCGCGGAATTTGTCGGCTTCAAGAATTACCTGTCCTGGGTAACGCTGAAGAGCGGGCGCACGGTCTATCGCGGACTTCTGGCGGATCCGGCGTGGTGGGGTGCGGTGTGGAACACCATCAGTTTTACCTTTATTTCGGTTAGTCTCGAAACCATTTTCGGCTTGATCGTGGCGCTGGTTCTCAATGCGCGTTTTCCGGGACGCGGGCTTGTAAGGGCAGCTATTCTGATCCCCTGGGCGATACCGACCATCGTCTCGGGAAAAATGTGGGCATGGATGCTCAATGATCAGTTCGGCATCCTGAACCATATTCTGCTCGGCCTGGGTCTGATCAGTCAGAAAATCGCCTGGACCGCCAATCCGGACACTGCAATTATTGCCATTCTCATCGTGGATGTCTGGAAGACAACACCGTTCATGGCGCTGTTGATCCTTGCCGGTCTGCAGATGGTTCCATCCGATATTTATGAGGCAGCACGGGTCGATGGCGTGCATCCAATCAAGGTCTTCTGGCGCGTGACACTGCCGCTGATCCGGCCGGCCTTGATGGTTGCTGTGATCTTCCGGATGCTCGATGCCCTGCGGATTTTCGATTTAATCTATGTTCTGACCACCAACAATGCACAGACCAAGACAATGTCGGTGTTTGCGCGCGAAAATCTTTTCGACTTTGACAAATTCGCCTATGGCGCGACGGCATCGACGATGTTGTTTGTGATCATCGCGGCCATCACCCTCATCTACATGTTTTTCGGGCGTGTAAGTATTGCCAGTCGGGGGGAATGAGGATGCGAGCGGTGAAGTTCCTGGGGTTTTATCTGGTTGTGGCGGTCATCATCGTGATCGCTGTGTTTCCATTTTATTACGCAATCCTGACCAGTTTCAAATCCGGCACCGCGCTTTTCGTGGTTGATTTCTGGCCTGGACATTTTTCGCTTCATAATTATGCAGCGGTGCTGGCAAAGGGTGGCTTCCTGCGCAGTCTGGCAAACTCGCTGCTGGTGGCGACAGTGTTGGTGGTCTTGTCGCTGCTGCTGGCGGTTTCAGCCGCCTATGCGCTGGCGCGGGTGCGTTTTCGCGGGCGTGGACTGTTATTGCTCACCATTCTGTCGGTCTCGATGTTTCCGCAGATTGCGGTTCTGGCCGGCTTGTTCGAGTTGATCCGCTTTCTGGGTATCTTCAACACGCCACTGGCGCTCATTTTCTCCTATATGATCTTTACGCTTCCCTTCACCGTCTGGGTCTTAACGACTTTCATGCGCGATTTGCCGGTGGAAATCGAGGAGGCAGCGATTGTTGACGGCGCGACACCGTTTGTCATCATTACAAGAGTGTTCATGCCGCTGATGTGGCCAGCGCTTGTGACAACAGGGCTGCTTGCGTTCATCTCCGCCTGGAATGAATTCCTGTTCGCGTTGACCTTCACGGCCTCTGCCGAGCAGCGCACGGTTCCGGTCGCGATTGCCTTGTTGTCGGGCAGTTCGCAGTTCGAAATCCCCTGGGGCAATATCATGGCGGCATCGGTGATTGTGACTGTGCCGCTTGTCATACTTGTTCTCATCTTTCAGCGGCGGATCGTATCGGGTCTGACGGCCGGTGGCGTGAAAGGATAGGAATTTAAAATGGCTGATTTACAACTGCGTAATCTGCGCAAATCATTTGGGAATTTTGAGGTGATCAAAGGCGTGAACATGGATATCCGCGCTGGCGAATTCATGGTGTTCGTCGGTCCGTCGGGTTGTGGGAAGCCGACCCTGTTGCGATTGATCGCCGGGCTTGAAGATATCACCGCTGGCAGCCTTCTGATCGATGGCGTCGAGGTCAATGGTCTCAGTCCGTCCAAACGGGGTGTGGCGATGGTGTTTCAGTCCTATGCGCTGTATCCCCATATGACTGTCTATCAGAACATGGCGTTTGGAATGCAGCTTGCCGGCAGCAGTAAACCGGCGTGCAAGCAGCGTATTGAGCAGGCTGCCGAGATGTTGCAGCTGTCGCCCTATCTTAGCCGATTGCCGCGCCAGCTTTCCGGTGGCCAAAGGCAGCGCGTTGCGATCGGTCGTACGATTGTCCGAGACCCCAAACTGTTTCTGTTTGATGAGCCGCTCTCCAATCTGGATGCAGCGTTGCGGGTTGCGACGCGGCTGGAAATCGCAAAGCTGCACGAGGGCATGGCGGATACCACGATGATCTATGTTACCCATGACCAGGTCGAGGCGATGACGCTGGCCGACCGGATCTGTGTCCTGCGTGACGGGCGGGTTGAACAGATCGGAACGCCGCTTGAACTGTATCAATATCCCAATTCGACCTTTGTCGCCTCCTTCATTGGTTCGCCAAGGATGAATCTACTATCGGCCATGCATGCTACGCGGTTCGGGGCCTCGACGGTTGGTATCCGTCCGGAACATCTGGTGTTTGTCGACAGTGACGGCTGTTGGCGTGGTCGGGTGATCCACTCGGAAATTCTGGGTTCCGACAGCTACGTCTATGTGGATCTTGGGCTTGATGAGCCGGTTGTGGTCCGTGAAAGCGGCGTTTCGCAGCGAAGGCCCGGAGCGCCGGTGTCGATCAAACCGATGGCCGCGCAGATGCATCGGTTTGATCAGGATGGGCGCGCGCTTGCCAAGGCGTGGGAACACAAAGATGAAGAAATTCAGGAACAATCCGCAGCAGGATTGGGTTTTCCTGTCTGAAGTCTTCTCCCGAACTCAAACGAAACGGCGACGATGGCGTCGCGATCAAAGGAGAAATCACGTGTCGATAAGGACGATCGTCTGGGGCGAGAATATACACGAGCAGGTCAATGAAACCGTGCGTCAACTTTATCCTGACGGGATGCATCACACGATCGCTGCGGCGTTGAATGAAGACAGCGCCATTGCGGCCTCGACTGCCACATTGCAGGAGGCGGACCATGGCTTAAGCGAAGAGCGGCTTGCTGAAACGGACGTTCTGGTCTGGTGGGGCCATCAGGACCATGGCGGTGTCAGGGATGATGTGGTGGAACGCGTCGCCCGCCGGGTTTTTGAAGGTATGGGGCTGATCGTGCTGCATTCCGGACATTTTTCGAAGATCTTCAAGCGTCTGATGGGGACGCCCTGCGCGCTGAAATGGCGGGAAGCCGGTGAGCGCGAGCGAGTGTGGGTGGTTAATAAAGGTCATCCGATCGCTCAGGGGCTTGACGACAATTTCGTGCTGGAAAACGAGGAAATGTATGGCGAGCAGTTTTCGGTTCCCGAGCCGCTGGAGACGGTGTTCATTTCCTGGTTCGCAGGCGGCGAAGTGTTCCGCTCCGGCATGACCTGGCGTCGGGGGGCGGGCAATGTGTTTTATTTCCGACCCGGGCATGAAACCTACCCGACTTATCATGATGGCAATGTCCGACTGGTGCTGCGCAACGCCGTCAAATGGGCCTTCAACCCGCAGCCCGCTTTCACGGCCATTCATACTGCTCCAAATGTCGCGATCGAACAGGCTCTGGAACCAATCGTCGAGCGCGGGCCCAAGCTGCATAAGCCGGGCGAAGCCGGCTATCGTTGAGGTGAAGCATGCGTCTTCTCATTCTTGGAACAGGCGGGATGGCAAAAAACCATGTCGAGGCCTTTGCGGCGATCGATGGGGTTGAAGTTGTTGCGGCCTGCGATGTGTCGGCGGAGCGCGTCGATGCTTTCTCGGAAAATCACGGTATTCATAATCGTTTCACCCGGCTTGAAGATGCGCTTGACTGGGATCGATTTGACGCGGTCGCCAATGTCACGCCCGATGCCATCCATCACCCGACATCTATGGCGCTAACCGGCGCGGGAAAGCATATTTTCTGCGAAAAGCCGCTGGCGGAAAGCTATCAAAAGGCTGCGGAAATGGCGGATGCGGCCGAACAGGCATCCATCGTGAATATGGTTAACCTGACCTATCGCAACGTGGCGCCGTTGCAGAAGGCGCGACAACTCGTGATGGCGGGCGAGATCGGCCAGGTTCGCCATTTCGAAGCCTCTTATTTGCAAAGCTGGCTGGTCTCCAAGACGTGGGGAGACTGGAAGTCGGAAAGCAAATGGCTCTGGCGTCTTTCCACCCGGCATGGCTCCAATGGCGTGCTGGGTGATGTCGGCATCCATATCCTGGATTTCGCGTCCTATGCCATCGGTAGTGACGTTGAACGCGCCTCCGCGCGGCTGAAGACCTTTGACAAGGCGGAGAATGACCATATCGGTGAATATGTGCTCGATGCCAATGACAGCTTCGTCATGATGGCGGAATATGGCAATGGCGCGCTCGGTGTCATTCATGCCAGCCGCTGGGCGACCGGCCATCTCAATGAATTGCGTCTGCGCATCCATGGGGACAAGGGGGCACTGGAAGTCATTCACACCCCAATTGGCTCAAGCCTGCGCGGCTCGATCGGCACTGATATTGAAATTCCATCCTGGCGCGCAATAGAGGCGGAACCGGTGGAGACAAATTATCAGCGCTTTGCCCGCGCCGTCGCGGATGGTGTGGGATTGGAGCCGAATTTCCGGCATGCCGCCAATCTGCAGCGTGTGCTGGATCACGCAATGAGCCGAGATGCACCCTTGCCGACGGTTGAAGAAAATTGACATGGCGTGCCGTTGATGATCGACAAGGCTATTTTGATCGACCTACTGATGCGCGCCGCGAGTGAATCCTTTCGCTGACTGTGCGCTTTCCGGGCAGGTCATGCTGTGATCCCGCAAAATTCATTGCCAATTTGCTGAGACCACGCATTCGTCAGCGGCGGCAAGGTTGCGCCGTCATCATTTCCCCTCGTGAAGCGGAAGGCCGAACTTGGCGTTGGCTGCAGGACAAACGTCGCTCAACCCGGCAATAAACCGGCTGACTTGAGAATAGGGCGGAGCGGTTCTGGCGCAATGCTGAGATAGCCTGCCAGCAGTCGCGTCACATGTTCAACGGCATCCTCCTCCTCTGTCAACGAATGTCCGCAATCATTAATGACCAGTGCGTGGGTCAGAGCCTCGACGGTTGTCACGCAGATGAAGGCTGCTGCCTCGAGATCCGATACCAGGATTTCGTCCTGACATTGCTGCATGAAACGCTTCACAACGTCGAGCGTGTCTTTACGGATTGCTTCGACTTCAACAAGTTTGCCGATGCGGGGAACCTCCTCTTTGAAGATGCGGTGCAGCGCGGGATTAATCCGATGCGCGGCGAGCATGGCGCGGACAAGGTCACGCATGGCGTCGACGAGTTTGTCATGGACGCAGTGCTGCATCGCTTGTTCCAGCAGATCGAGGATTTCACGATTGTGCCGTGCAACCAGCGCTGCGATCAGTGCCTGTTTGTTGGGAAAATACTGATAGAGCGATCCAATGCTGACACCCGCCACTGCGGCAATGCGATTTGTACTGGCGCGCGCATAACCTTCCTTGGTCAAAATGCGAGCAGTGGCGTCAAGAATGGCTTCGACAGTGACGCGCGAACGTTGCTGAGAGGCAGATTTTCGGGGATTTGTCAGGATTTGCAGGGTCATCGAGGCGGATTCCAAAAGCGAGTAGACAATGTGAGTATACGCTCACATATTTAGTATAGTTCGTCAATAAGTAAAGTTTAAGACAATAAATATGAAATAATATTGTAGAACGTTAGACTCGCTAATTAAAATAAACTCTGAAATAACAGAAGCAAGTAATATGAATAAGATTTCAAGTGTCGCAATGATGTCTCTTCTTTCCATGTCTATCTCTGCTTGTAGCATTGCACAGCCCGGATCACCTTTGGGAGCGGCGTCATGCAGTCAAAAAATCGAAAACTCGCCAGCTATACAACAATGCACGCAGCGTAGGCTCGGCTGGAAAGGGGCTGATGGCAGTGCCTATCAAATCGGTGGGTGATGGGATGGCGTTTTTTGTTGTCGTGGCTTCAGCGATTGCAAAGACGCCATTCGTTTGAGGTTTGCAGCCGCTCTGCGCGCGTGGGGTTGAAAGGCGGAAGTGGCTAACAATCGGGATCGGGGCCCGACAACTAGGCCAGTCAAAGAGCAAGATCGTTCGGATCGATGATCAAGACGCGGTTGCGACGGGTTCAACGGGGCGGCGGTGCATCGCTCGCGGATGCCTGGTTTGTATCCACTGCACTTCGTGGCTGCGACGGCGCCAGGGCGCACTGGCGTTGCATCCATTGGCTGCAAAGCTGGCGCAACAGAGCCGGTGGAACCTTTGTGATGATTTACTCTGTAAGAAGAATCATTTCTTTTGCGGTTTTTTGAAAGGAATTTTTCATTGAAAATTGAAGAACTGACTGGCGTTGAATGTTTGAAAGCGATCCTTGAACACAAGGGAAAAATCCTTCTGGAGTTTGATTTTCCGGACGACATGGAGACAGGGCGGGTTCATATGGAGTTGGATTCCGATAATGCGCGCAAAGTCGCGCAGTTTTTGCTGCGCGCGGCCGATGGGATCGATGGGGTTATCAATCACACGCTAAACTGAGGGTTAGCAGAACCCGCCCTCGCGACCTCGCAAAACCCAGCTGTAGCCGGACGGGTTTGAGCTTGAGCGAATGGCGAGAGAGGGGCTCTCGCCATTCTTTGACTTAGTCGGTTGAGCTTGGGTATTGTGCAGTCAAAATTCGCGACACGAAGGCGGATTCCGCCGGATGTCTTGACCAAGGAATAGCTATGCTGATTTCGTCTCTCGTCCAAGCTTCGTACTGACGGCTCCTCGAAGCAAAAGCCGTTTCACCCTCAAAACTGGCGATAGGACACCGTTTGGCCAGGAGAAACCGCACGATCGTCGTGTAGATCAAGGCGATCGGACCAAATCGAAGCAGGGACGATGATGATAAGCAAACAGCATACTTGTCCCCTTTACCAATCCGCTTTCTTATAATCGTCCGCAGCCTGTCCGGCTCAGATCGGTGTTTTCATTGCAGTGGCAGTTCGCGCGCACGCCATTGTGCAGGCGGAATTTCCGCCCCGATCGCGTAGCTAAATTGCGTTATCTGCATTGCTTTATCGTCAAGCTGGCAATCAAAATCGATCGCATACCAGCGCGCGCGGCGGCGAAACGCCCCATTGCGGACTGAAAAACTGTTTCCGGAAACCGTGCCGCCGCTGGGGGCCAGCATGTCCGGGAAGGTGTTGCGCCTTTGGTGACGCACCTGCTCCATCGCTTCGATGCCACAGATTTGCAGCATCCGGTCTCGCTTGGGCAATTTTCCAAGAGCCTGTTTAATACGCGGATCAGCGAGCGTATCTTTCGCATAAATCTGTTGGGCGGGCTTCAGCTTTGCAGGCTTTTGCAGAGGCGTTGGGATGACCGCTTCGCTGTTGGCGCGTTGCGGATCAGCAGGTGCGTTCGTTGTCTCGGATTGCGATCGGGCGCTCAGAACAGGCTCCTGGCGTGGAAGGTTGACCTGGTCTGTGTCGTTCGTTGGCCTTGAAGGCGGATCGCGCCGGTGGTCATTGTCGGATTTTTTTTGGTCGACTTCATTATCGCTCGCATCTGTTGGCGTGGGCGGCGATTGCGTGGGTTCCATCTTTCTCACGTCTTGGCTGGCGCTTTCAAACGCCTGCGGTTGAGACTTCGGCGCCTCCTCCGGCTTGGGCTTGTCTGGCTCATGGATGGGCGGATCAACCAGCTCGACATTAACGTTCGGATCGGGTTCTGGCAGGCGGATGGCAGGCAAGCGGTAAAACACAAGGACAGCCAGCGCCAGATGAAACAGAATGGAAACGGGTGCGCCCCAGCCCGGTTTCACAAAAATTCTTGTCAGAAATTGCTGCATGGGGTGAATGGCTCGTCCTGGAGGCGTTGACTTTAGAGACGAATGCGGCGGGGAACAAGTCTTGAGGACGAATTTGCTGTGGTTTACCAGCGAGCGGCCTGTCCTCATTGCCAATTGGCTATCAGCGATAAGGGGGAAGGAAACGGGCGGCGAGGGAAAGCTTGCCCTTGGCGGCAATGGACTGATTTCTGAGGATAGAGGATAGAGGATAGAGGACTTTAAAGCTGCGTACTAATCTGCAACACTTACGAAAGCATTTTTTTAGTCAACACAATGTCACTTTCTTATTTTGTATAATTTGCTAGTTGCCTTCCCAAAGCGGTCAGATGAGCCGCTGTGCACAGTCCGACGATAGATAATCCCTGCTTGATAGTCAGGTTTCTCACCTAACGCGAACAAATGCCCGGCGAAGCGCGACCTTTGGTCAGTGAGTGTAAAGAATGAGCCACGGTAGTCAGGGTGCTGAAACGAATAAGGTTTCAGCGACCGAGAATGTAAATGAGTTTGAACAGATGGTTGAGCCGGTTGCGGATGTGTCTTCAGCGCCGCATAGCGGCTTGCGATCACAGAGCCGACGCTTTGGTGAGGACGGGCAGCAGGTCCTATGTGGCGCGGATTTTCCGCAATCGGGCCAAGCCGGCGAACGGCTTGATATGTTCTTCGAGCAACTGGCGGATCAGTACCGTTCCTCCATCGCGGTCATTTCGGATGGTGAAAGTCTGACCTATCAGGATCTCGACGAACGCGCCAATCAGTTCGCGCGCCTGCTCAAGGATCGTGGCGTTGCGCCGGGTGACCGGATTGGTCTGTTGCTCGACCGCTCTGCGGAGACCTATATCACGCTGCTTGCGGTGATGAAGGCAGGGGCTGCCTATGTCCCGCTGGCAACAGCGTTTCCGGAAGACCGGATGGCGCTGATCATCGAGGACGCCAATGTCAAGCTGGTGATTTCCCTGCGAGCCTATGCTGAGCGGGTTGAGAAAATGCCGGTGCCGCATGTTTTGATTGACGATTGTGCTGCGGCCATTGCCGAACAATCCAAAGCCCGGTTCGAGACTGCGGCGAGAGGCGCCAATCCCGACGAGATCTGCTATATTCTCTACACATCGGGGACGACCGGCCGGCCGAAGGGCGTTGCCATCCGGCATCAGAGCTTCTGCAATTTTCTCCGCGTCGCTGCGACCGCTTATGGCTATCAGGCAAGTGACCGGGTTTATCACGGCATGACGATCGCCTTTGATTTTTCCGCCGAGGAATATTGGGTGCCGTTTGTGGCAGGTGCGACCGTCATACCCGCGCCGGGACCGCTGACACTTGTTGGCGAGGAATTGGCGGATTTTCTACGCGACAATGCGATCAATTGCATGGCCTGCAGCCCGACCTTGCTCTCCTCCATTGAGAGTGATGTGCCGAAGCTCCGCCTTTTGATGGTGGGCGGTGAGGCTTGTCCGCTCAATCTGGTTGCGCGCTGGACCAAACCCGGGCGTCTGTTGCTTAATACCTATGGCCCGACCGAGGCGACGGTCACGGCAACCATGGGTGTGTTGACGCCCGAAAAGCCAGTGACGATTGGTGCGCCTTTGCCGACCTATTCCATCGTCATCATTGATCCCAATGAACCCAAGCTCAGTGAAGCTGACGAACTGGGTGAGATCGGCATTGCCGGTATTGGCCTTGCGGTTGGCTATCTCAACCGGCAGGACCTGACCGACCAAAAATTCATCCCCGATTTCTTGGGTCTGCCGAACAATCCGTCCCGGCGGATTTACCGCACCGGTGATCTGGGCCGTATCAATGCACAGGGCGAGATCGAGTATCGCGGCCGCATCGATACCCAGGTCAAGATCCGCGGTTACCGGATTGAACTTGGTGAGATTGAAGCGGTGCTGTTGGATGAACCGGCCGTTGCCCAGGCCGCCGTCACCACCTGGGAAGTGGAACCAGGTCGTGTGGAGCTGGTTGCCTATTATGCACCGAAATCCGGCATGCCGCCGATTCAGCGCGCCGATATAGCGCGCGAGCTGAAACGGCGACTGCCGTCCTATATGGTTCCGGCCTATCTGGAAGAGCTCGATGCGATCCCGATGACGGTCTCCAACAAGGCCGATCTGCGGCAATTGCCCAAGCCCACCAATGTGCGGCTGTCGGCCGAGCGCGAACTGGTTGCGCCTGAAAACGATGACGAACGCTTCATGGTGGAGGCGCTGGCTGAGATCCTCAATCTCGATGTGGTCTCGGTGGATGATCATTTCTTTGACGATCTGGGTGCCAACTCGCTGTTGATGGCGCGTTTCTGCGCGCGTCTGCGCACCGCCCAGGGCTGGGAAATGGCCTCGATGCGCGATATTTATCTGCATCCGACCATCAGCGGCCTTGCACGGCATCTGCTGGTGCCTGAGCAGACGGTCGCGTCTGTGACCGAACAGAGCCTGACCCATAAGGCCTCCAATCTGGCTTATTGGGCGTGTGGCGCCGCGCAGCTCGCTTTCTACGCGCTCTACAGCTATGTCGGTCTGATGTTCTTCGACAAGGGGTTGGACTGGGTCTATCTGAAGCTTGATGAACCCGTGCAGCTTTATTTGCGCTGCGTTGTTCTGGCCGGCGCCAGCTTTTTCGGGATGACCGGCTTTGCGATACTTGCCAAATGGCTACTGATTGGTCGCTGGAAACAAGAGCGCTTTCCGATCTGGGGGCTGCGCTATTATCGTTTCTGGGTGGTCCAGACATTGATACGGACAGCGCCGGTTGTGCTGTTTCGGGGCAATCCGCTTTACAGCCTCTATCTGCGTCTGCTGGGCGCCAAGCTTGGTCGCAACACGGCTATTGAATGTCGGGCGATTCCGGTGTGCACCGACCTGATTTCGATCGGCGAAAACTCGATCCTGCGTCGTGAGAGCAATATTCTGGGCTATCGCGCAGAGAGTGGCTATATCCATACCGGCTCGGTGATCATTGGCAGGGACGCCTTTGTCGGTGTTGGCTCAACACTCGATATTGACACCGGGATCGGCGATGGTGCGCAGCTCGGACATGCATCGTCATTGCAGCGCGGCCAGTTCATTCCCGAAGGCGAACATTGGCACGGCTCGCCTGCGGCGCGGACAACGGCTGATTACTGCAAGGTCCGCAGCATCACGCTGTCAAAGACCCGCCGCGTGATTTTTGAACTGCTGCAGCTTATTGGCCTGTTCACACTAGTCACCCCGTTTCCGTTGCTTTTTCATAGCTACTGGCAGAATGTGAGCGATGATTATCAGGAGACGATCGGCATTGTAGCGATCGGCACCACGGTCACGCTGTTTGGCGCGATCGCCGTTTCATTGCTTGCGGCGGTGGCTGTGCCGCGCATTGTCCGGCTTTTCCTGAAAGCCAACCGGACCTACACATTATACGGCTTCCATTACTGGCTCCAATCCTTGGTGGAACTCAGCAGCAATTCGCGACTGCTCAATCTGTTGTTTGGCGACAGCTCGGCGATTGTTCACTATATACGGGCGATTGGCTGGAACCTCAATGAGGTCGTGCAGACAGGATCGAATTTCGGGACCAATCAGCAGCAGGAAAATCCGCTGCTCTGCGAGATCGGCTCGAAGACCATGGTTTCCGACGGGCTGTTCATGATCAATATGCACAAGTCCGCCGCCACCTTCAGGCTGGAGCACACGCGGATTGGGGAACGCAATTATTTCGGCAACAACATCTTTTATCCGCCCGACGGCAAGACCGGGGATAATTGCCTTTTGGGCACCAAAGTCATGGTGCCGATTGACGGGCCGTTGCGCGAGAATGTGGGGCTGCTGGGATCGCCATCCTTTGAAATCCCGCGCATTGTCAATCGTGACAAGGAACTGATCGCCAATATTGACGAGACGGATCGTCTGGCGCGGTTGCGGCGCAAGAATTTCCACAATCTACGCACCGGTGTGATGTTCCTCGCCGCGCAGTGGCTGATGCTGTTTGCGACGATTGCCATTTGGGACCGCGCGCTCAACTATTATGATGCCTGGACGCATAAGGCGTTGTTTGTCGCAGTCTTTCTGACTTCGGCGATCGCCATTCCATTTTATATTCTGATCGAGCGGTTGTCGTTGGGCTTCAAAGGGCTCAAGCCACGCATGACCACCATCTACGACGCTGCGTTCTGGCGTCATGAGCGGCATTGGAAATTGTCGGATTCGCCGATTACGCGGTTGTTCCCCGGCACGCCGTTCCGACCAATGATCCTAAGAATGCTGGGCGTGAAAGTGGGCAAGCGCGTCTATGATGGCGGTGCAAATCTCACCGAACGATCGCTGGTGATCATCGGTGATGATGCGACGCTGAACGAGGGATCGGTCATTCAGCCGCATTCGCTCGAAGAAGGCGCTTTCAAATCGGATTATATCACCATTGGTAGTGGCTGTACCTTGGGCCCCTCGGCGTTCATTCATTATGGGGTCGTCATGGGGGAAGGTTCGATCGTCGATGTGGATTCCTTTGTCATGAAGGGCGAAGTTCTTGAGCCTTATTCGGTGTGGCGTGGCAATCCGGCCAAGCTGAACCGGTTTGTGGTCCCGGTTGATCCGCAGGGTGTGGTGCTCGCCGATGTCAGCCATGCAGGCCGGCTCTATCCGAGGGGCACAACAGCGCCTGCGGCGCAGAAGGGTTGAGCATGACGAAGCCACAAACCCCGATCCACGTTGAACTCGTCGCGGTGACCGATGCGATCCGGTCCCGCGTCGCGGCTCTTGAACTGGCCGAGGGGCAGCAGGATCTGGTCGCCTGCAATCAGGACTCGCTTTTGGAGGCAGACGAGGATCCAGATGCAAGACCCACGGCCATTCTGATTGATGCCGATCTGGTCGGGTTCTTGATGTATGATGCAACCAGTGAACCGGCCACTGCACAGCTTTACCGGTTGATGATCGACCGCCGCTACCAGGGTCGTGGCTATGGTTTTGCTGCGTTGCAGACCTTTCTGGCGGAAATTCGATCGATCACTGCCATCAAACAGGTCAGCATCTGCTATGAGCCTGGAAATTTTGCCGCACGGCAATTATACGCGAAGGCCGGTTTTGTCGAGCAGGGCATTGACGCGGATGGCGAGATGATTGCTATCTTACCTTGCCGGACATGATCACCAATGATCGATGATTTCAAACGGCTCTGTCCGGAAGGCGTTTCGCTCGGCTATCGACGGGTCGAGGCGGGGGATGCGCGATTTTTATTGGCAGAGGAACAGCGCAGCCTGGTAACGAAGTCGTTGCCGCGCCGGGATCAGAGTGGGGCTGCGCGCTTTGTAGCGCGACAGCTGTTGGCGTCACGCGGTTGGCCAGATGCGGTGATCGGGCGCGCATCATCGGGGGCGCCGGTCTGGCCCGATAGCATTGTCGGATCTCTGGCCCATGATGATGAGGTGGCTGTCGCAGCGATTGGCTGCTCGTCTGATTATCGGGCGCTGGGCGTCGATGTGGAGCCTGCTTTGCGATTGCCTGAGGAAATCCGTGCGCTTGTCAGGCACGCCGATGATCGGACCCCGCAAGGCTTTGACGAGGCACTGATGGACAGGCTCTTGTTCTGCGCAAAGGAAGCTGTCTACAAGGCGGTCTTTCCGCTGGATTATGTGATGCTCGATTACGAGGATATCTGCGTCGATCTCGTGCAGGGTTTTGCGGAGACAAAGATGGGTCGGGGCGTGGAGCTTTTATACACGCTGAATTCTCGAATATCGGTGCTGGCCTATATCAAACAGCATAGGACTGCGTCATGCGTGAGCCCAGCGCTTGTTTGATCGACAGGTGTTGTGTGGTGTGAGCAGGAAGGCTCAATCGGCAGCGCGCTGCCGCAGGTGCAAGGCTGTTGATCCTTAGCCTGCCAGCGCTTTCCGGGTTTTCGGGCTGAGCTTTTCGAGACCTTGGCCGCTGGACGATCAGCCGTGAAACCTGCGGCCAAGCCGTGCGATCGCCGCATCGATCCTCTCAGCATGTGTGGCAATGCGTTGCCAGAGCCAGATCATCAGGCAGAGCATCAGGCCCCAGGCGATGACCACGTCCGATAGAAAATGCGCTCCAAATATCACCCGGTTGAAGGCGGTAAACAAGGCGACCGGCACCATGATCGTCAGGGCAGAAATCCGCCATTTTTTTGGAAAGAACACAATGACTGCCAGGCTTGCGGCGGCGGTCGCCGCTTCCCCGGATGGAAACGAGCAGTTGCGATTGCAATGGCCGGCAACCTGCCACAGGGGCGTGAACTCGGCCGATCCGCCAAATTCAATCAGGCTGCGCGGACGCGCGCGTCCGATTAAATGTTTGAGGGCCTGGACAGTTAAGAATGGTCCGAGCAGGAAGGTCAGCAATACAAAAAAGCTCTTGTGGGGCGGCAAATGGCGCAACCGGCGCGGGTTGATCGCATAGAGAAAAGTCAAGCCGATCATGCTTGAAAGCAGGTAGATCGTCGCCCGCCTGTTTACATCCCTTATTGCGAGCAACAGGCTGTTATCCGACAGAGGAAATGCGTGCCCACGCGCAAAAAAGCGACTGACAGCCAGATCGAAGGCAGGAAAAAGGATAAAAATAAAACTGGATACCAGAAGGATCGTGAGGACCTGGCTTGCCCAGATTGTTGATGGGCCATCATGGTGGATCCGATTGGAAGGGGAAGGGACGTGTGAAGCTGCGTCTTGCATGAAACCGGCCTTGAGAATTGACACGACCCCGATGTGATTGCTGATTGTCAAGAGATGATGGAGATTGCATCCGCGCTCTGTCGAACCCGGCCACCACAGCCTGTGCGGGAGTGGAAAACGGATGCTGAGAAATTGCCGGCGGAGAGTTTCTGCGCCATAAGTTCGACGCGCACTGGGGCTTTCTATTTTTGTTACGGGACAAGGGGGAGGTGAGAATGGAGAACAGTCTTGTTCTGATCGTTGAGGACGAGCCGGACATTGCGCATATTCTCAGTGCCTATCTCGAACGCGAAGGCTATCGCACGGTTCGCGCTGGCGATGGCGAAACCGCCTTGCAGCACCACGCGTTTCTTTCACCCGACATTGTCTTGCTCGACGCGCGCCTACCAAAGCTGGATGGCTTTTCCGTGCTGGGGCGGTTGCGGCATACCCACAACACGCCGGTGATCATGATAACGGCTCTGGCTGAGGATCTCGATCGCTTGAGCGGGCTCAGGCTTGGCGCCGATGACTATATTGTCAAACCGTTCAATCCGCAGGAGGTGGTGGCGCGGGTCAAGGCAGTGCTGCGGCGGAGCCGGGGAGAAATGGATCAAACGACACGGCGGTTTGGCAATTTTGAAGTGGATTTCAAAGCCTATACGGCCTTTGTCCATCAACAGGAAGGCAGGGTTGCTTTACAATTGACTTTAAGCGAGTTCCGCATCCTCGCCTATATGATCCGCCGACCGACCCATGCCTTTGAAAGAGCGGATCTTTTGGATGCCTGTCTGCCGGAGAGTGAAGCATTGGCGCGCACTGTCGATACCCATATTTCCAATCTCCGGCGCAAGGTGGAGGAACTCGGACAGCTGGGTTTTTTCTGCGCGGTGCGCGGTGTGGGCTACCGGTTTTGTGAACCCAGATGAGGATACCCACGCTCTCGCTTGCAACGCTGACCGCAGTGATCATCACCGCGATGCTGCTGCTCAGTGTCGGTTTGGCCTATCTGGGTGTCAGTTGGTATTCAGCCTATCTTGAGGCGGGGCTTTTGCAGCAATTGCCTGCCGATGCCGCATCAGCCTATCGCGACATGAATGCTGGCATCGTCCCTGACACAAAGGCCCTGGAGGCCTTGTTTGATCAGCTTAACGGTTTTTCGGAGCCGCTGGACTGGCATCTTTATATGTCGGTGCTGGTCTCGGGACTGCTGTCGGCAATGATCTGCAGCGCGATTGGAATCTATCTCGTCCGCAAGATTGCCCGGCCGCTCGAACAATTGACGCGGGCGGCACAGGCTTTAGAGGGCGGTGATTTTTCGGTCCGTATGCTGCGCTCGCATCGTGGCACGCGCGAGGTGAAAAGCCTGATCGAAAGTTTCAACGCGCTTGCAACCAGTCTTGAGACGATGGAACAGCGGCTGCGCTTTAATACGATGGCTGTCGCGCATGAATTGCGGACACCGCTGACAATCTTGCAGGGAACCATGCAGGGCATGGTCGACGATGTCTTTCCGATGGAGAAAAAGGCGCTCGCCAGCCTGCTTCTGCAGGCCGAAGGCCTGTCACGGATTGTTGAGGATCTCAGGACGCTGTCACTGGCGATCGGTCAGCAGCTTGTGACGCAGAAAGAGATGACTGATCTGGGAGGGCTGATTTATGCGGTGGTTACATCGGCCCGTCCGATGCTGGACGCCCAAAGCATAACGGTGGAAACTGCGCTTGCCGGGCATGCCGTATCGGTTGACGCACAACGCATCCGGCAGGCCATTCTGGCGCTGATAGAGAATGCCTGTCACTATGCGGCGTGTGGCGGCAGTTTGCGCTTTGAACTGGCGTTGGGAACAGGTGAGATCTGGCTGCGCGTCCTGGATCGCGGCCCGGGCTTCCCTTCGGATATCTGCGCGCGCGAGCCCAAGCCGTTTCTGCGCGGAGAGGCCTCGCGCTCACGCGCCACCGGTGGCACGGGATTGGGGCTCTCGGTGGTTCAGGCGATCGCTGTCGCGCATGGGGGACGTTTGCAATTGTCAAACAGGCCGGGCGGGGGTGCCTGCGCAGCGCTGGTCATCCCGGCACCTCGACCGGGCTAAGTTTGCTTTCAGCTTTCGTTTGAACGCTATGCGGCTTCGATGTCGCGAACCGGCGGGTTTCCGTAAAGGCGGCTATATTCGCGGCTAAACTGCGAAGGGCTTTGATAGCCGACGCGATGGCCGGCCGTTCCCGCATCCAGCCGTTCGACAAGCATCAGGCGTCGAGCTTCGGTGAGACGCAGTTGCTTTTGATATTGCAACGGGGTCATGGCGGTAATGGCTTTGAAATGGTGGTGAAAGGATGAGGCGCTCATATGCACGTATTCCGCAAGATGTTCGACGCGGAGCGGCATCGCGAAATTCTGTCTTAACCAACCGATGGAGCGGGCGATGCGGTTGGCGTGGCTGTCAACGGTTGCAATATTGATGAGGCGCTCTCCATCGGAACCTGAAAGAAGGCGATAGAGGATCTCCTGTTCGATGAGCGGTGCCATCACCGGAATTTCCGAAGGCGTATCAAGAAGGCGCAGCAAGCGGATTGTTGCATCAAGCAGTTCAGCAGGCGCTGCATTGACCGCGATGCCAGTTTTGGCCGCCGAGCTGTCGGGTTTTCGGCGCAGATCCATGCGCCCAAGCACATCAACCAGTTTCTCGCTGTCAATTGCCAGCGACAGGCAGAAATGCGGTGCCTCGACACTGGCCTGAGACACCCGCCATGTCACCGGCAGGTCGAGAGAGGTGACAAGATATTCGCCGGTTGCGTAATGAATGGTTTCAGTCCCCAGCTGCAAGGATTTTGCCCCCTGGAGGACCATGGCAAGACAAGGCCGGTAGCTTCCATGACAGGGCGTGCTGGGTTCTGAGCGCCGGCTGAGCGAGAGACCATCGATCGGCGTACGGATTTCTCCGTCTGCCTCGATGTGCCGTGCAGCCAGCAAAGCGAGTTCGCGATAGGCTTGTGCTGAAGATGTCATGACGCCCTCTTGATTGCTTGTTCCATGCAAATCTATAGTGGATGCGGGCAGTCTGCGAGCGGCATAGAGCAATTTTTGCAGGATCGTGCAAGAAGCTTGCAGGATCGATCTACCTGCTTGCCGGTTTAATCCGCATAGTGCAGCGTCCCTTTCCGATGCCCATCCCTATTTTATGATTGGAGTTTATTATGGCTATTGCAAGAGGCTATGCTGCAACCGATGCCGATCAGCCGCTGGTTCCGTTCACCTTTGAACGCCGTGAGCCCAATGCGGATGATGTTGTCATTGCGATCCAGTATTGTGGCGTTTGCCATTCTGATATTCATACGGTGCGTAATGAGTGGAGAAACGCCGTCTATCCGATCGTGCCCGGCCACGAGATTGTTGGTGTGGTAACCGCAATTGGCGCCAATGTCAGCAAGTTCAAGATTGGTGATAAGGTTGGGGTTGGCTGCTTTGTCGATTCATGTGTTGGCTGCGCGACGCGCGATCTTGAGAATGAACATTATCTTCCGGGTCTGGTCCAGACCTATAACACCTTTGATCGTGATGGTGTGACACGGACCCAGGGTGGCTATTCTGACCAGATCGTGGTCAAGGAGGGCTATGTCCTGTCAATGCCGGACAATCTGCCACTGAATGCCTCGGCGCCGTTACTTTGCGCCGGCATCACGCTCTATTCACCGTTGCGACACTGGCAGGCGGGGCCTGGCAAGAAGGTGGCGATCGTCGGAATGGGTGGTCTTGGCCATATGGGCGTCAAGTTGGCCACGGCGATGGGTGCAGATGTCACCGTGCTTAGTCAGTCGCTTTCCAAGAAGGAAGATGGGCTGAAGCTTGGTGCCAAGGAATATTACGCCACCAGCGATCAGGAAACCTTCAAGTCGCTGGCCGGAACATTTGATCTCATCATCTGCACGGTCGGTGTGGCGATTGACTGGAACGCTTATCTGGGCCTGCTCAAGATCAACGGCACCATGGTGGTTGTCGGTGTGCCCGAAGATATGGTTCCGGTTCATGCCTTCTCGCTTGTACCCGGACGCAAGACACTGGCGGGGTCAATGATCGGTTCGATCAAGGAGACCCAGGAAATGCTCGACTTCTGCGGCAAGCACAATATTGTTTCGGAAATCGAGATGATTGCGATGAAGGACATCAATGAAGCCTATGAACGTGTGTTGAAGAGCGACGTCCGCTATCGCTTTGTCATTGACATGGCTTCGCTTGACGCGTGAGTTTTCAAGGGCGGCCGTAACGGCCGCCTTTTCTCGGAGGTACCGGCTTAATGCGTTCCGACGGCTTTTCCATAGACGCGGATAACGTTTCTGACGGCTTCGACCATCAGCGCATGTGGCGTGGCTTCAACCTTGCCGGCTGCAACAGCCGGATAAAGTGTTCCGAGATACTGGCTGATCAGCG